>DASRYP010000559.1:0-11141 GCA_035687165.1 Actinoplanes sp.
ACCCCGGCGACCGAGGCGGCAAGGAAGTCGGCCTCCTCGGCGCTGAGCGGGCGGGCCCGGAAGTCCACGTCGTTGGTACCGAGGGCAACCCGGGCGAACTTCGCGTACGCGTACGCGTCCTCCACCGTGAGCCGGCCACCAGTCAGCACGCCGACGCCCTGCCCAGTCGCGGCCTTCAGCCCTTCGGCCGCCGCGAGCAGGGCCTCGCTCCAGGACGCCTCGCGCAGCTCACCGGTCGCGGCGTCGCGCAGCAGCGGCACCGTGATCCGGTCGTTCGCCACCTGGTACTGGAAGCCCCAGCGGCCCTTGTCGCAGTTCCACTCCTCGTTCACCGCCGGGTCGTCGCCGGCCAGGCGCCGCAGCACCTTGCCGCGGCGGTGGTCGGCCCGCATCGAACAACCGGCGGCGCAGTGCTCGCAGGCGGTCGGCGTCGAGACCAGGTCGAACGGGCGGGCGCGGAACCTGTACTGCTCGCCGGTGAGTGCGCCCACCGGGCAGATCTGAATGGTGTTGCCGGAGAAGTAGGAGTTGAACGGGACGTCGCCCGCACCCTCGCCGGCCTGGCCGTCCCCGGTGCCGGTCCCGCCGAAGAAGTCGTCCCGGTAGACGTTGATCTGCTCGCCGGAGGAACGGTCCATCAGGTCGATGAACTTGTCCCCGGCGATCTCCTCGGAGAACCGGGTGCAACGCTGGCACAGGATGCACCGCTCACGGTCGAGCAGCACCTGGCTGGAGATGTGGATCGGCTTCTCGTACTCGCGCTTGTGCTCCTTGAACCGCGAGTCGGACCGGCCGTTGGTCATCGCCTGGTTCTGCAGCGGGCACTCGCCGCCCTTGTCGCAGGTCGGGCAGTCGAGCGGATGGTTAGCGAGCAGCAGCTCCATCACGCCGCCCTGCGCCTTGGCAGCGACCGGCGAGGTGAGCTGGGTGCGCACCACCATGCCCTCGGCCACCGTCTGAGTGCACGAGGCGACCGGCTTGCGCTGGCCCTCCACGTCGACCAGGCACTGGCGGCAGGCGCCGGCCGGAGCCAGCAGCGGGTGGTCGCAGAACCGGGGAATCGCGATGCCCATCCGTTCGGCGACCCGGATGACCAGCTCGCCCTTCTGAGCGGTCACCTCGATGCCGTCGACCGTCAGGGTGACGGTATCGGTCTTTTTGGCAACGTCCGTCATCAGTGAGCTCCAACCAGAGCCTTGGCGGACAGCCGCGGAGCGGTCCGGCCCTCGATGTAGTCCAGGTAGTCCTGGCGGAAGAACTTGAGCGTCGACATCACCGGCGTCGCCGCGCCGTCGCCCAGGCCGCAGAACGACCGGCCGAAGATGTTGTCGGCGGTGTCCTGCAGCGTGTCCAGATCGGAGTGCGTCCCCTCGCCGGAGAGGATTCGGCGGTAGGTGCGCACCATCCAGTAGTTGCCCTCGCGGCACGGGGTGCACTTGCCGCACGACTCGTGGTGGTAGAACTCCAGCCACCGCCACGTCGAGTAGACCGGGCAGTCCTGGTCGCTGAAGATCTGCATCGCGGTGGTGCCCAGGATCGACCCGGCCGCGGCCACACCTTCGAAGTCCATCGCGGTGTCGATGTGATCGGCGGTGAGCAGCGGGGTCGACGAGCCGCCCGGGGTCCAGAACTTCAGGGTGTGACCGGGCTTCATGCCGCCGGCGAGCTCGATCAGCTCCCGCAGCGTGATGCCGAGGCCACACTCGTACTGGCCGGGGTTGACGATGCGGCCGGAGAGCGAATAGATCATCGGGCCGGACGACTTCTCCGTGCCCATGCTCTTCCACCAGTCGGCGCCACCGAGCACGATGTAAGGCACGCTGGCGATCGTGCCGACGTTGTTGACCACCGTGGGGCTGGCGTAAAGACCCGCGATCGCCGGGAAGGGCGGCCGGAGCCGGGGCTGGCCGCGGAAGCCCTCGAGCGAGTCGAGCAGCGCCGTCTCCTCGCCGCAGATGTAGGCGCCGGCGCCGCTGTGCACGACCAGTTCGAGGTCGAAGCCCGAGCCCAGGATGTTCTGGCCGAGGTAACCCTTGGCCCGCGCCTCGTCGACGGCGTTGCGCAGGCGGCGGGCGGCGTGGACGGCCTCGCCCCGGATGTAGATGAAGGCCCGGTTGGCACGGATCGCGTACGCCGCGATGATCGCTCCCTCGACCAGCGAATGCGGGTCGTAGGTCATCAGCGGCAGGTCCTTGCAGGTGCCGGGTTCGCCCTCGTCGGCGTTGATCACGAGGTAGTGCGGCTTGCCGTCGCCCTGCGGGATGAAGCCCCACTTGAGACCGGTCGGGAAGCCCGCGCCGCCGCGGCCGCGCAGGCCCGAGTCCTTGATGAGCTGGATGAGGTCGTCGGGGTGCACGTCGAGGGCCTTACGCAGCGCCGCGTAGCCGTCGAGCCGCTCGTAGACACCGATCTTCCAGGCGTCCGGCGAGAGCCAGCGCTTGGTGAGCACCGGGGTCAGTTTCTGAAGAACCGCACGCCCTGGCTGAGTCACTTCTGCTCCTTGTTACGGACGCTGTCACCGGTCGGCTTGCCATCGCCCGCGGGCTGGTTGGACGCCGTACCGGCCGCCTCGGCCGCAGCCTCGACCTTCCCGGCAGCGGCCTCGATCTTCCCGGCCGCCGTCCTGAGCGCGCTCGTCGCCTTCTCGGCGACGGTCGCGAGCTTGCCGCGGCTCTCCTCGCGGGGGGAGGGCTTGGTCCTGGTGATCGGGGTGTCCGGGTCGAAGTTGGCCACCGCGATGCCGTGTTCCTGAGCCAGGTTCACACCGCGCAGGGTGGGCGCCCCGGCCGGGCCGTCGGCGACCGCGCCCGCGCGCGAGTCGGAGAAGCCGGCCAACTGCAGCTGCATCTCCTTGAGCGAGCAGATCCGCGAGCCTCGGCTGAGCGTGGGCTGCTGACCGTTGCGCAACTGGTCGACCAGGCCGATCGCCGCCTCGGGGGTGGCCTCGTCGACGGCGAAGTCGTAGTTGACCGTCACCACCGGCGCGTAGTCGCAGGCCGCGAGGCACTCGGCGTGCTCCAGCGTGATGCGTCCGTCGGCTGTGGTCTCGTCGTGCCCGACGCCGAGGTGTTCGACCAGCTGGTCATAGACCTCCTGGCCGCCCAGCGTGTTGCAGAGCGTGTTGGTGCAGACGCTGACGAGGTATTCGCCGGTCGGTCGCCGCTTGTACATCGTGTAGAACGTCGCGACCGCGCCGACCTGGGCCTTGTTGATGCCCAGCACCTCGGCGCAGAAGGCCACGCCGCCGGGGCTGACGAAGCCTTGTTCGGTCTGCACGAGGTGGAGCAACGGCAGCAGCGCCGAGCGGCTGCGCCCCTCCGGGTAGCGGGCGATGATTTCGAGAGCGGCCGGGAGCAGTCTCTCGGCCAAGAGGGCGGCGGCCGGGGAGAAGTCCACCTCCACCTCGGGTTTGTCTGATGCAGTGCGGCGAAGCCGCTTTGACAGCTCAGTTTCGGTCATTAGCGGTCACACCCACCCATCACGGGGTCCAGGGACGCACCACCGGCGATCACGTCGGCCAGCAGTGCACCTTCGGCCATCGCGGGAATGGCCTGGAGGTTCACGAAACTCGGGTCCCGCAGGTGGACCCGGTAGGGATGGGTGCCACCGTCCGAGACAGCATGCACGCCGAGTTCGCCGCGCGGGTGCTCGATCGCGACATACACCTGGCCCGGCGGCACCCGGAAGCCCTCGGTGACGAGCTTGAAGTGGTGGATGAGCGATTCCATCGACTGGCCCATGATCTTGGCCACATGCTCGAGGGAGTTGCCCATGCCGTCGAGGCCGACGGCCAATTGCGCAGGCCAGGCGATCTTTTTGTCGGCGACGAAGATCGGGCCGGGCCGGAGCCGGTCGAGTGCCTGCTCTACGATCTTGAGCGACTCCCGGATCTCGGCGAGACGTACCTGATAGCGACCCCAGACGTCGGCCGTCGTCGCGGTCGGCACGTCGAACTCGTAGTTCTCGTAACCGCAGTAGGGCATCGTCTTGCGCAGATCCCAGGCCAGGCCCGCGGAGCGCAGCACCGGGCCGGTGATCCCCAGCGATAGGCAGCCGGTGACGTCGAGAACCGCGACGCCCTTGGTCCGCTCCTGCCAGATGACCTGGCCGGTGAGCATGTCCTCGTATTCCTTGAGCTTCTTCGGGAGGTAGACCAGGAAGTCACGGATCTTCTTGATCGCCGACTCCGGGACGTCCTGCGCGACCCCGCCCGGGCGGAAGTACGCGTGGTTCATCCGCAGGCCGGTGGTCTCCTCGAAGATGTCCAGAATGTACTCACGCTCGCGGAAGCCGTACAGCATCATCGAGATGGCGCCGAGCTCCATGCCGGTGGTGGCCAACCACACCAGGTGCGAGGAGATCCGGTTGAGCTCCATGAAGAGCACCCGGATCGTGTTCGCCCGCTCGGTGATCTGGTCGGTGATGCCGAGCAGCTTCTCGACCGCGAGGCAGTAACCGGCTTCGTTGAAGAGCGGGGCCAGGTAGTCGGCTCGGGTCACGAAGGTCGTGCCCTGCGTCCAGTTGCGGTACTCGAGGTTCTTCTCGATGCCGGTGTGCAGGTAGCCGACAACGGGCCGGACCTCCTGGACCGTCTCGCCCTCAAGTTCGAGCACAAGCCGCAGTACGCCATGCGTCGACGGGTGCTGCGGACCCATGTTGACGACGATCTTCTCGTTGCTCAGCGGGTCGACACTGCCCGTGAGGGTGTCCCAGTCGCCGCCGGTAACCGTGAAGACGCGGCCCTCGGTGGTCTCTCGCTCGCTCGCGTATCCGGACTGTGTCATTGGTAGACCCTCCGCTGGTCAGGAGGCGGAATCTCGGCGCCCTTGTACTCGACGGGCACGCCGCCGAGCGGATAGTCCTTGCGCTGCGGGTGGCCCTCCCAGTCGTCCGGCATGAGCACCCGCGTCAAGTTCGGGTGACCGGTGAAGACCACGCCGAACATGTCGTACGTCTCCCGTTCCTGCCAGTCGGCGGTCGGGTAGATGCTGGTCACGCTGGGGACGGTGCCACCGACCGGAATGGCGACCTCGAGGCGGACGCGACGGCGGTACGTCATCGAGGTCAACTGGTAGGTCACGTGCAACCGGCGGGCATCGCTGTTCAGGTAGTCCACACCGGAGACCGAGGAGCACAGCTCGAAGCGCAGCGATTCGTCGTCCCGCATGGTCTGCGCGACCTCGGCGATGCGTTCGGGCTTGATGTGCAGGGTCAGCTCGCCCCGGTCGACGACCACTTTCTCGATGGCGTCGGCAAAACCGGGGTACGCCTCCTCGAGCGCGTCGGCCACCTCGTCGAAGTACCCGCCGTACGGCTTCGGGGTGCCCACGACCTCGGGATGCCGACGCACCAGTCCGCCGAAGCCGGAGACGTCACCGGTGCCGCTGATGCCGAACATGCCCTTCCGCGGGCTGGCCGGCGTCTGGGCCGGAGCGTCGAAGTCGGCGCCGACAGGATCGGCGCTGACTGGCACGCCATCGGTCGCGGACTCGCTGGGTTCGATCGTCACTTGCCACCCTCCCGGAGGTGCGGCTGCAGCTTCATCCAGTTCTCGATGCGCAGCTGTTCCTCGCGGCCTTCCTTGACCGCTTGGGTCCACTCCGCACGCCGGACCTTATCGGCCCGGTACGACGACGGCATGGCGCCCGGCGCGACGACCGGCACCTTGCCCTCGGCCTTGCGGGCCTCGAGCATCTTCTTGCCGTTCGGGCCGAGGGGCGCCGCCATGACCTTCTCGCGCATCTTGAGGATGGCGTCGATCAGCATCTCGGGCCGCGGCGGGCAGCCGGGTAGGTAGATGTCGACCGGGACGATGTGGTCCACGCCCTGCACGATCGCGTAGTTGTTGAACATGCCGCCGGACGAGGCGCACACGCCCATCGAGATCACCGAGCGCGGCTCGGGCATCTGGTCGTAGATCTGACGGACGACGGGCGCCATCTTCTGGCTCACCCGGCCCGCGACGATCATCAGGTCGGCTTGGCGGGGCGACGCCCGGAAGACCTCCATGCCCCAGCGGCCCAGGTCGTAGTGGGGGCCGCCGGCCGCCATCATCTCGATGGCGCAGCAGGCCAGCCCGAAGGTGGCACCCCAGAACGAGGACTTACGCGCCCAGTTCGAAACCTTCTCGACGGAGGTCAGCAGGATGCCCGCCGGCAGCTTCTCTTCGATACCCATGACACCGTGCCTTTTCGATGAAGACCAATGGAATCGAGGTCAGTCCCAGTTAAGGCCGCCGCGTCGCCACACATAGGTGTAGGCGATGAAGACGGTGACGATGAACAAGACCATCTCGACGAACCCGAAGATGCCGAGCGCTCCGAAGGAGACGGCCCACGGATAGAGGAAGATGGTCTCGATGTCGAAGATGATGAAGAGCATCGCGGTCAGGTAGAACTTCACCGGGAACCGGCCGCCGCCGATCGGCTGCGGCGCCGGTTCGATGCCGCACTCGTAGGCTTCGAGTTTGGCCCGGTTGTAACGATGCGGCCCGACGATCGGCGCGATGGACACCGAGAACAACGCGAAGAGCGCGCCGAGGATCAATAACCCGACGATCGGGACGTATGGGTTGATCGTCATGTTCTCTCCTGCTCGACTGTTACCCGTTTCACACTATTGGTTCGAAATGTCTGGCAGCGCGCGGGGTGCTGTCATACGGCGGGAGCGACCTTGGTCAGGCCGTTGATCACCCTGTCCATGGCGTCGCCGCCACGGGGATCGGTCAGGTTGGCCAGCAGCTTCAGCACGAACCGCATAAGTGTCGGATGCGGCATGCCGTGTTTGGTGGCGATTCGCATGATCTGCGGGTTGCCGATCAACTTCACGAAGACGCCGCCGAGCCGGTAATAGCCGCCGAACCGCACGCTCAGCTCCGCCGGATAGGCCCGGAGGGCGCGCTCGCGGTCGGCCCCGGCCGGGCGGGCCAGCGCCTGGACGGCGACCTCGGCCGCCAGCTCGCCGCTCTCCATCGCGTAGGCGATGCCCTCGCCGTTCATCGGGTTCACCATGCCACCGGAGTCGCCGACCAGCATCAGGCCACGCGTGTAGTGCGGAACCCGGTTGAAGCCCATCGGCAGGGCGGCACCCAGGATCGGGCCGTCCGCGTTGGACTCGTCGCGCATGCCCCAGTCGGCAGGCGTCCCGGCCAGCCAGTCGGTGAGCATCGAACGGTAGTTGGTCTTGCCGAACGCGCTGGAGGAGTTGAGGATGCCGAGGCCCACATTGACCCGGCCGTCGCCCATCCCGAAGATCCAGCCATAGCCCGGGAGCAACCGGGTACGGTCCTGGGAGCTGCGAAGCTCGAGCCAGGACTCGAGGTAGTCGTCGTCGGTGCGGACCGGCGAGTGGTAGTAGCGCCGGACGGCCACGCCGAGCGGGCGGTCGGCACGCTTGGCCAGACCCATCGCGATCGGGAGCTTGCCCGAGACGCCGTCCGCGGCGATCACGAGCGGAGCGCGGAACTCCACCGGCTCCTTGCCGGGGCCGACCTTGGCCTGCACGCCGATCGCGTGTCCGTCCTCGTCGAGCACCGGACCGGTCACGGTCACCCCGGTCCGCAGGAGGACGCCGGCCTCGACGGCCCGCTTGGCCAGCATGTCGTCGAAGTCGAGACGGGTCCGCACCAGGCCGTAGTTGGGGAAGCTGGCCAGGTCGGGCCAGTCGAGCTCGAGGCGGACGCCGCCGCCGATCACTCGCAGGCCCTTGTTCCGCAGCCAGCCGGCCTTCTCCGAGGTGTCGACACCCATCCGGACCAACTGGCGAACGGCGCGCGGGGTGAGCCCGTCGCCGCAGACCTTCTCGCGGGGGAACTCGGTCTTCTCCAGCAGCAGGACCCGGAGTCCGTGCCGGGCCATGTGATAGGCCGCAGCCGATCCGCCCGGACCGGCTCCGACGACGACGACATCAGCCTCGTCCGCTATAAGCCCGGATGGTACTAGGTTGCGCACACCACACCTCCGTCTCGCAGCGGCTCGTGAAACAGTTCACAAGCGCGCCCAGGTCGGAGTCTAGGACGGCCATCGAAGGTCGTTCCGGTAAGGTAACCCTAACCGTTTCGGCCCGGTGACGCACTGTCGGTGAGCACCCGGTCGGCCGCCTCTTTGGCGTCCCCTTCGAGGTAATCGCGGAAGTTGCCGCCCATCGCCTTGTCGAGCGCGACAATCAACCCATCGACGAGGTCCTGGGCCAGGTCAGGGTCCTGGGCGGCGACCATTCGCAGGCGGGCGGCCAACTCCATGCCACTGCGCTTGCCGACGCCGCCCTCGTCGATCGCGATGTCGATGTCGATGTCGGTGCCGGTGTCTTCGATGTGCCCGAAGGTCGTCATGACCCGAGCAAAACAGGAACTATCGCGGAACGGGCGAAAAGAGCCTTTTTGTCCCCCTTTAGGCCTTAGTCGCGCGGTGCAGCGCGACCACGCCGCCAGTCAGGTTCCGCCAGCCGACACGGCTCCACGGCCCCGCCTCGGCGACGCGCGCCGCCAGGCCCTCCTGGTCGGGCCAGGCACGGATGGATTCCGCGAGATAGACGTACGCGTCGGGGTTGCTCGAGACGTTGCGGGCCACCGTGGGCAGCGAGCGCATGAGGTATTGCAGGTAGACAGTGCGGAACGGCGGATAGGTCGGGTGGCTGAACTCGCAGACCACGAGGCGGCCGCCGGGACGGGTGACCCGGCCGAGCTCACGCAGCGCCCCGTCAACGTCGACGACGTTACGCAGGGCGAAGGAGATCGTGACGGCGTCGAACGTCTCGTCGGCGAAGGGCAGCCGCAGCGCGTCACCGGCGACCAGCGGGACGCGGGGGCGTGCCCGGCGGCCGGCCAGGAGCATCCCGAGGGATAGGTCGGCGCCGACCGCGAAGGCGTCCGAGCGGCCCAGCTCCTCGGTCGAGATGCCGGTACCGGCGCCCACGTCCAGCACCCGCTCGCCCGGCCGCAGGCTCAGCGCCGCACGGGTGGCCCGCCGCCAGCCCCGGTCTCGGCCGAAGGAAAGCACCGTGTTGGTCAGGTCGTACCGCTCGGCCACGCCGTCGAACATCTCGGCGACCTCGTGCGGCTGCTTGTCCAGGTCTGCGCGCGTCACAGCGATAACTCTCCCCCATCAGACCTCCGCGCCCGCTACCCACCCACGGAAGACTGCAACACACAGAGCGGGCGGGATGGTCACCCATCCCGCCCGTTCCTTCTGCGTTATATATACGACCGCCATCGGTCGGGTCCGCGAGCATCACCGGAGCGAGCTCCTGGTGACGTCAAAGCATGTTCGGCTGGCCTTACGCAGGCAACTTAACCAAGGGTGCAACACCCGCGACAGAGGCAAACGCGGCTCGTTACGAAGGAGCAACCCGCCCTCCCCGGTTCGGCGCGGGAGACCTGCCCGAACGGTCAACCGCGACTCGCCGAAGGGCTCGGACCGGACCCCGGGGACCGGCCCGCCCCCTCCTCGTGCACATCGCTGGCCTGCCAAGCCACCAGCACGATCAGCAGGAAGACGGCGACCGCGCCCATCTTGATCACGCCGCCGACGGTCGACCAGACGGCCTTGCGCGCGGGGACGACCGCCGCCTTCGCCGTACGCAGGTTGGAGCGCGCCGATTTGCTGGCGACCCACGCCGCAGTGAAGAAGAAGACCACGATCGCGGTCACCACCGCGGTCATCAGTGACACGCTGCTGTTCGACATGCATGACAGATTGCATCGACGGACGTTGCTTGTCTGTCACACTTTCAGCCGCTTTCGTCCGGCTAAGAGGCCTCGACGAGCGGAAGCTCCTTGCGGCCGGCCCCGCCGCCAGGCATGGCGATCGACGAGAAGTGCGAGACCACCCGGTCGTCGGTCGGGTCGTCGGCCGACGTGTGGTGCACCGACAGGTGGCGGTAGAGCGTGTCCCGCTGGGCGGGGGTGCGGTCGGCGGTGCGGATCATCCAGATCAGCTCGTGCAGGTTGGACCGGTGCCGGGCGCCGGCCGAGGAGATCACGTTCTCCTCCAGCATGATCGAGCCCAGGTCGTCGACGCCCAGGTGCAGCGAGAGCTGGCCGACGTCCTTACCGGTGGTCAGCCAGGACGCCTGCAGGTGCGAGACGTTGTCGAAGAAGAGCCGGGACATCGCCAGGAACCGCAGGTATTCCATGGTGGTGGCCTGGGTGCGGCCCTTGAGGTGGTTGTTCTCGGCCTGGTAGGTCCACGGGATGAACGCGCGGAAACCACCGACCTCCTGACCCGTCTCGACGGCGTCATCGCGATAGCCGTTGGCGACGGCCAGGTCCTGCACGTCGCGGATCATGCGAATGTGCTCGATGCGCTCGGCGTGCGTCTCGCCGGTGCCCATCATCATCGTGGCGGTCGACGAGAGGCCGTTGCGGTGGGCCACCGCCATTACCTCGAGCCAGCGAGCGCCGCTCTCCTTGAGCGGGGCGATCGCCTTGCGCGGACGGTCGGGCAGCATCTCGGCGCCGGCGCCGGCGATCGAGTCGAGCCCGGCGGCCTTGATCCGCAGGACGGCCTCCTCGATCGAGACGTTCGAGACCTTGGCCATGTGCAGGATCTCGCTCGGGCCGATCGAGTGGATGACCAACTGCGGATAGGCCTGCTTGACCGAGGCGAAGAGATTCTCGTAATACTCCACGCCGAACTCAGGATGATGGCCACCCTGCAGCATGACCTGGGTGGCGCCGAGATCGATCGCCTCGCCGCAGCGGTGCAGGATCTCCTCCATCGGGTGCGCCCAGCCCTCGGAGTGCTTGGGCGCCCGGAAGAAGGCGCAGAACTTGCACGCGGTGACGCAGACGTTCGTGTAGTTGATGTTGCGGTCGATCAGGTAGGTGACGACACCGTGCGGATGGCGTCGGCGGCGAACGGCGTCGGCGGCCTCACCGAGCGCGTGGAAGGGGGCCTCCGTGTAGAGGAGCAGCGCCTCCTCGGGCGTGATCCGCCCGCCGTCGGCGGCTCGCTGCAGGACGCTGTCGATCTCCGGGTTCGCCGTCACGCTGTCGAGATTACGTCCCCGGGCCCCGGGCCGTACCCGGCAGCGCCAGCGTGCGGACCTCGGCCACCGCGCCGGCCAGCTCGGGAAGCCGGTCGACCGGGGCGGCGAAGGGATGCGGCCGGTTGCGGGCCCGGGACACGCGGGCGGCCGGAAGC
>DASRYP010000560.1:0-4063 GCA_035687165.1 Actinoplanes sp.
GCTCGATCACGATGAGAGACCTGCCGGCGTCGACCAGCCGATCGAGGAGGCCGAGCAGCTGCTCGAGATCGGCCAGGTGCAGCCCGGTGGTCGGCTCGTCGAGCACGTAGACGTCGCCTTCGGCCCCCATGTGCGTCGCGAGCTTGAGCCGCTGCCGCTCGCCACCCGACAGCGTGGTGAGCGGTTGGCCGAGCCGCAGGTAGCCGAGCCCCACGTCGGCCATGCGCTGCAGGATCGCGTGCGCGGCCGGCGTACGCGCCTCGCCGGCGCCGAAGAAGCCGACCGCGTCTTCGACCGACAGGTCGAGCACCTCGGCGATGTTGCGCCCGCCGAGCCGGTACTCGAGCACCGACGCCTGGAACCGCCGGCCCGCGCACTCCTCGCAGACCGTGGTGACGCCAGCCATCATCGCCAGGTCGGTGTAGATCACCCCGGCGCCGTCGCAGGTCGGACAGGCGCCTTCGGAGTTGGCGCTGAACAGGGCGGGCTTCACGCCGTTGGCCTTCGCGAACGCCTTGCGGATCGGCTCCAGCAGACCGGTGTACGTCGCCGGGTTGCTCCGCCGCGAGCCACGGATCGGGGTCTGGTCGACCGACACCACCCCGTCCCGGCCACACACCGAGCCGTGGATCAGTGAGCTCTTGCCCGACCCAGCCACGCCGGTCACCACCACCAGCACGCCGAGCGGGATGTCGACGTCGACGTCCTTCAGGTTGTGAGCGCGGGCGCCGCGCACCGCCATCACACCCGACGGCGTCCGCACCGACGGCTTCAGCGAGGCCCGGTCGTTCAGGTGACGCCCGGTGAGCGTGCCGCTGGCCCGCAGCCCGTCCACGGTGCCCTCGAAGACCACCTCACCGCCGGCGGTGCCGGCGCCGGGGCCGAGGTCGACGACGTGGTCGGCGATCGCGATCGTCTCCGGCTTGTGTTCGACCACGAGGACGGTGTTGCCCTTGTCCCGCAGCCGCAGCAGCAGGTCGTTCATCCGCTGGATGTCGTGGGGGTGCAGCCCGATCGTCGGCTCGTCGAAGACGTAGGTCACGTCGGTGAGCGACGACCCGAGGTGGCCGATCATCTTGGTACGCTGCGCCTCACCGCCCGACAGCGTGCCGGACGGCCGGTCGAGGCTGAGGTAGCCCAGCCCGATCTCCACGAACGAGTCGAGCGTCTGCCGCAGCGTCGCCAGGAGCGGTGCGACGGACGGCGCGTCCAGGCCGCGCGCCCACTCGGCCAGGTCGTTGATCTGCATCGCGCAGGCGTCGGCGATGTTGATCCCCTTGATCTTGGAGGATCGGGCGCCCTCGTTGAGCCGGGTGCCGCCGCACTCGGGACAGGCGGTGAAGGTGACCGCGCGCTCCACGAACGCCCGGATGTGCGGCTGCATCGCGTCGACGTCCTTGGACAGGAACGACTTCTGGATCCGCGGGACCAGGCCCTCGTAGGTGAGGTTCACGTTCCCGACCTTCACCTTGGTCGGCTCCTTGTAGAGGAAGTCGTGGCGCTCCTTCTTGGTGTATTTGCGGATCGGCTTGTCCGGGTCGAGGAAGCCCGAGGCCCCGAAGATGCGCACCTGCCAGCCGTCGGCCGTGTAGCCAGGGATCGTGAGCGCACCCTCGTTGAGCGACTTGCTGTCGTCGTACAGCTGGGCCAAGTCGATGTCGGTGACCGATCCCATGCCCTCGCATCGCGGGCACATCCCGCCGGTGAGGGTGAAGACGCGCTTCTCGGCCTTGCCGGCGCCCTTCTCGATCGAGATCTGCCCGACCCCGCGGACCGACGGGATGTTGAAGGAGAAGGCGTTGGACGAGCCGATGTGCGGCTTGCCGAGGCGGCTGAACAGCACGCGCAGCATCGCGTTGGCGTCGGTCGCCGTGCCGACCGTCGAGCGGGAGTTGGCGCCCATCCGTTCCTGGTCGACGATGATCGCGGTCGTCAGCCCTTCCAGTACGTCGACCTCGGGCCGGGCCAGCGTCGGCATGAATCCCTGCACGAACGCGCTGTAGGTCTCGTTGATCAGCCGCTGCGACTCCGCCGCGATGGTGCCGAACACCAGCGACGACTTGCCCGATCCCGAGACGCCGGTGAACACGGTCAGCCGCCGCTTGGGGATCTCGACGCTGACGTCCTTCAGGTTGTTCTCCCAGGCGCCCTGGACGCGGATCAGGTCGTGGCTATCTGCGGGGTGCTGGCTGGAGGAGGCCATGCTCGCGATCTTGTCATCGAGTATCGGCGGTTGTGAAGCGATCCCCGCCGCGATCGGCGCATGGGATCCTCGCGAGCAGGTCGACGAGCCGCCAGCGCCGTGGATCGGCGCGCGCTCACGCGCTGACGCCGCCGTCGATCACGATCTCGCTGCCAGTGACGTAGCGGCTCTCATCGGCGGCCAGGAAGACGGCTGCGTCCGCCACCTCGACCGGCTCGCCAATGCGACGCATCGGGATGCCGGCCACGAGCTTGCGGATCAAGTCCGGGGTTCGCTCCTGCTGGCGGGCGTGCATGTCGGTGTCGATCTGGCCGGGATGCAGCGAGTTGACGCGCACGCCCGCGGCGGCGACCTCCTTGGCCACGCACTTGGTCATGCCGCGCACCGCCCACTTGCTCGCGGCGTACGCGGTGAGGTACGGCGATCCCATCCGGCCCGCCACCGATGACACGTTGATGATGGAACCGGCACCTCGTTGCACCATCAGCGGCGCGATCGCGCGCATCCCGAGGAAGACGCCGACCTGGTTGACCTCCTGCACGCGCCGGAAGTCCTCCAGCGTGGTGTCCTGCAGCCGCGCGGCGAGGAACACGCCCGCGTTGTTGACCAGCGCGTCGACGTGACCGTGCGTCTCGACGCCCCAGCGGGCGACCTGTTCCCACGCCGCCTCGCTCGTCACGTCGTGGCCGCGAGCGAATGCTCCCAGCTCGGCCGCGAGCCGCTGGACGCCTTCCTCGTCGGCGTCGGTGACCAGCACGCGCGCGCCCTCGGCCGCGAACCGGCGCGCGATGGCCGCGCCGATCCCGCGCGCTGCGCCCGTGACGAGAGCGACCTTGCCGTCGAGCCGCCCCGTCATCGTGCACCCTCGAGCGCGAGAACGAGCTTGCCGGTGTTGTCGCCGCGGAACAGTCGGAGCAGCACGTCGGGGAACTGGTCGATATCGCCGTGGACGATGTCCTCGCGCGATCGCAGCTCGTCGCTGCGCAGCCACTGGGCGAGCTGCGTGACGCCCTCCGCGTAGCGATCGGCGTAGTCGAAGATCACGAAGCCGGTCATCGACGCGCGCGCCACGAGCAGTTGCATGTAGTTGGCCGGCCCGCGTGGCGCTTCGGTGGCGTTGTACTGCGAGATCGCGCCGCTGATCACCACCCGGGCGCCGCGTGCGAGCCGCGCGAGCACCTGTTCGAGCGCCTCGCCGCCGACGTTGTCGAAGAAGACGTCGACTCCGTTGGGGGTATGCTCCTTGAGCCGGGCGCGCAGGTCGCCCGCCTTGTAGTCGATGGCGGCGTCGAATCCGAGCTCCTCGACGAGCCAGCGACACTTGTCCGGCCCGCCGGCGATGCCGATCGCGCGGCAGCCCTTGATGCGCGCGATCTGGCCGGCCACGCTGCCGACCGACCCGGCGGCGCCCGAGACCACCACGGTCTGACCAGGCTCTGGCCGCCCGATGTCCAGCAGCCCGAAGTACGCCGTCAAGCCGCTCAGGCCCAGGACGCCGAGATGGACCGGCGCAGGGGCCAGGGTGGTGTCGACCCGCGTCACGCCCTTGCCGTTCGACACCGCGTAGCGCTGCACGCCGAAGATGCCGTAGAGGGTCTCGCCGGCGTGATGGTCGGGGTGGCGCGAGTCGATGACGCGTCCGATCCCGGCGGCGCGCATGACCTCGCCGATCTCGACGGGCGGCACGTAGGAGCGCCCCGCGCTCATCCACCCGCGCATCGCGGGGTCCAGCGAGATGTGGGTGACCTCGACGGCGAACTCGCCGTCGGCTGCTTCACGGATGTCCGCCTCGACCAGGTCCCAGTCGGAGGCCTTGATATCGCCGGCCGGGCGTGCGGCGAGGCGGAACTGGCGGCTGGC
>DASRYP010000561.1:0-3431 GCA_035687165.1 Actinoplanes sp.
ATCCCGCTGCCGGAGGTCCCACTACTCGCCCTCAGTGTGTTGGCGCACGTTGTCCGGGTGTGTCAGCGGCCACGAGATCCTGAACGCAGACGGCCAAGTTCTTGAACGCTGACGGCCAGCAGAACTGAACGCTGACGGCGACAGTGGATCCGCCCGACACGATCTTGACCGTTCCCTGCCGGTTACCGGGCGGGGGTCCCCTCCTCGGGTGGGCTGGGCGGTGCCTACCGCACCCAGCCCCGAGGAGGGGACGAGTGAAGTCTGCCGAGGAGATCATGGAAATCCTAGAAGGGTTCGACCTGACCGCGTCCTACCGCGACGCGGCTGAGCTGGCCGGATGCTCGCCGAACACGGTGGCGAATTGGGTGGCCCAGCGTGATGCCGGGACGTTGGTGCCGGGCCGGGCGGCGCGCCGGCCGAGTGTGATCGACGAGTTCCTGCCCAAGCTCGAAGAGCTCGTCGAGCGGTCCAAGGGCAAGATCCGCGCCGACGTGGCGCACGACAAGATCACCGCGATGGGGTTCGCGGGGTCCGAGCGGACCACCCGCCGCGCGGTCGCGGAGATCAAGAAGGCGTGGCGGTCGGGACGGGCGCGGGTGCACCGGCCGTGGATCCCCGAGCCCGGGATGTGGGCGCAGTACGACTTCGGTGAGGGCCCGCGTATCGGCGGCGCTTCGACGATCTTGTTCTGTTTCTGGTTGGCGTGGTGCCGGTTCCGGGTCGTGGTTCCGCTGCTGGACAAGACCACGCCCAGCGTGTTCGCCGCGATCGACACCGCGTTGCGTGCGGTGGGCGCGGTGCCGACGTATCTGCTGACCGACAACGAGCGCACCGTCACCGTCGAGCACGTCGCCGGGATCGCGGTGCGCAACCCGGCCACCGTGGCGTTCGGCCGCCATTACGGCCTGACCATTGCTACCTGTGTTCCGGCGGACCCGGCCTCGAAGGGCGGCTCAGAGTCGAGCGTGCGGGTCGCGAAGGCCGACTTGGTGCCCACGGACGCGAACCTGCTTCCCGCCTACGGCAGCTTCGCCGAGCTGGAGGCGGCCTGCGCGGGGTTCACCGAGCAGGTCAACGCCCGGGCGCACCGCATCACCCGCCGTGCCCCGGCCGAGATGCTCACCGAGGAGCAGGCCCGGCTGCACCCGCTGCCCGCGACACCGTTCACCGCCACGTTCGGGGTGACCCGCACGGTCGCCGACAACACCCCGATGGTCACCTTCGAGCACTGCCAGTACTCGGTGCCGCACCGGCTGGTCGGTGAGACGGTGTGGGTGCGCCGCCACGGCGAGCAGATCGTGATCGTGCACGTCGGGCCGGGTGGCCCGGTCGAGGTCGCCCGCCACCAGGAGACCACCGCGGGCAGCCCGCGGGTCGTCGACGCGCACTTCCCGCCGGCCCCGGCCGGGGCGCTGGACCGGACCCCGCGACCGCGCACCAGCAGCGAGGCGGCGTTCCTGGCGCTGGGTGACGGCGCGACATTGTGGCTGACCGAGGCCGCCGCCACCGGCGCCGGCAGGGTCCGGGCCAAGATGGCCGAGGCGGTCGAGCTGGCCCGGCTGCACGGCGACGCCGTGGTGGACCGCGCACTCGGGCAGGCCGGCACCTCCGGGCGGTTCGCCGAGGGCGATGTGGCCGCGATCCTCACCTACCAGGCCACCGCGCTGCCCGGCCCGGTCGGGCGGGCCGGGCAGGGCCACACCCTGGCCCAGGGCACCGCCGGGTGGGCCGGGTTCGGTGCCCCCGACCTCGGCCAGACCGGTTTCGGAGAGACCGAGGTGACCCGGTGAGCCGCACCCAAAGCAGCCGTGCGCGCGAGCGATTCACCACCCTGGGCGCCGATGAGCCCGACCAGCTGATCGGCGTCGCTGCCGGGGAACTGCTGGAGTGGGGCTGGCTGATCGGTGCCCTGGCCGACTGGCTCGCCGACGCCCCCGACAGCACCGGGGCCGACGCCGTCGCGACCGAGTTCACCCGTCACTTCGCCGGGCACCCGACCCGCGAGCAGGCGGCATGGATGGGCCAGCACATCGCCGAACGGATCGCCGCGTTGCTCGACGGGGATCGGGGCCAGCCATGACCACCCGGACCCCCACCCCGCCACCATTGGACGACGCGCTGGAGACACTGCTGCGGCGGATGCGGCTCCCGCACATCCGCCGCGCCGCCCCCGAAGTCCTGGCCACCGCGAAGGCGCAGCGCTGGGACCCCGCCGAGGTCCTACGGGTGCTGCTCACCGAGGAGGTCGCCGGCAGGGACCGTTCCTCGTTGGCCACCCGCCGGGCCCGGGCGGCGTTCCCGACCGGGAAGACCTTCGAGGCCTGGAACGAGGCGACCTCCTCGATCCCCGCGCCGACCCAGGCCGCGCTACGCACCCTGGAATGGATCGGCCGCGCGGAAAACCTGGTGGTCTGCGGGCCGGCCGGCACCGGCAAGACATTCCTGCTCGAGGCGCTGGGCCAGGCCGCGGTCGAAGCCGGACGCCACGTCGCCTGGTTCACCCTCGAAGCCCTCGGCGTCCTGGTCCGCCGCCATCGCGCCGACGACTCGGTCACCAAGGCGATCACCCGGATCCTGCGCGCCGATTTGGTGATCGTCGACGATATTGGGCTGCTCCCGGTCGGCCCCGACGCCGCCGAAGGGCTCTACCGCCTCGTCGACGCCGCCTACGAGCGCCGTTCCGTCGCGGTCTCGTCGAACCTGCACCCGTCGGGGTTCGACGAGCTCATGCCCAAGACGCTGGCCACCGCCACCGTCGACCGGCTCCTGCACCACGCTCACCTGTGCCAGACCAGCGGCGAGAGCGTGCGACTGTCCCAAGCCCTCACCGGCGCCGGCGTCGTCGCCCTGGCAGGCCCCCGATGAACCCACCACCACCCGGCTCGGGGGTGATCTACGAATGCCCCGACTGCGAAACCCGCTACCTCGACGAGCGCCGATGCCCGGACTGCAAGATGCCCGGACTGCAACCTGTTCTGTCGACGCATCGACACCGGCGGTCACTGCCCCCTACTGCGACGAACCCGTCGCGATCAGTGACCTCGCCGAGCCCACCACACCCACCACACCCCAGGCGGTGATCATGACCACCTGACCGAGCGGCCGGGTGGCCACCACCCCTCCGGGCAGATCCGGTGGCCACCACCGTTCAGTTCTGTTGTCCGCCAGCGTTCAGGTCTCACGTCCGCCAGCGTTCAGATCGGCGTGTCCCTTGACAGCACGGCGAGCAGCAGGTACGCGAGTCGGAAGGCCACGGCCGGAGATCATGCTGCGCGGGCTGTGGACGGTGACGGCGAGGTCGGCCCGCTGGCCTGAACGCCCTGATCAGAGGCCGTGTCACAGTTCTCGGCACCCACAGGTCTGTCAGACCCACCTGGGGCTTATAGAGCCCGTTGCGGTGAAAGCGTGCGCCGTTTCACTCGGCGCTGGAT
>DASRYP010000562.1:0-2582 GCA_035687165.1 Actinoplanes sp.
GGCCGACGCGGCGGCGGTGCAGCTCGCGGCGTACCGGCTCGCCTGGGCGTCGCTGGCCGGGGTGCCGATCAACCGGGTCCGGGCCGGCTTCCATTACGTCCGCGAGCAGGTCACCGTCCGCCCGGTCGACCTGCTGGACGCCGCGCACCTCGCCGATCTGGTCGAACGCCTGCCCGAGGTAGCTCGCCCGAACGGGTGAATCAGGAGACGCCGGCCGCCGCGAGCAGGTGCAGCAGGGCCGCGGCGTAGGCGGCCTCGACCGTGCCGCCCGCGAAGACCCGCTGCTCGCCGAGCAGATCGATGAGCACCTCGTATCCGTCCGGGCCGCGGCGCAGCGTGCGGAACGTGCCGCCGAGCAGCTCGCGGAGCTGATCCTCGCGCGGCAGCCAGACCGTTTCGTCCAGTTCCACGTCGTCGAGCGCCCACTCGGTGGTGCCGTTGAAGCCGATCACCCGGCCCTCAGGCAACGAGTGCACTTCGACCGTCATGTTGCTCAGCACGAAGATTTCGTCGTCGAGGTCGCGGTCGGGGATGGCGAAACGATCCCCGAGCGCGGGCTTCCAGGACAGTCCGGCCTGCCTGAGCTGCTGTGCCAGTTGTGTGCCGATCACCGTCAGACTCCCTTCGTCATGTTACGCTGTCCCCGTTGTCAGTTTGGTTCCCAAGTACTTAGGAGCGCCTGTGGGGAAAGTTGCCCCAGGCGCTCTTTGTCGTAACCCGGGTTTGTCCGGTACGGGCGATCAGTACGGCGACACGAGACTCACGAAGTGTGGGTCTTACTACCTCGTTCCCGTCCGAGTGGGCGAGAACGATCGACCGTCGAGGAGACGAGCATGGTTACCGGCGTTGTGAAGTGGTTCAACGCGGACAAGGGCTTCGGGTTTATCACCCCGGACGACGGCGGCGCCGACGTCTTCGCCCACTTCTCCGCTATCCAGTCTTCCGGCTACCGCAGCCTGGACGAGAACCAGCGTGTCGAGTTCGAGGTGACCACGGGCGCGAAGGGCCCGCAGGCCGCGAACATCCGCCCGCTCTGATCATCGTGATCAGCTAGTACGGCAAACAGAAGCGCCGCGCCTCTCTCCGGGGTGCGGCGCTTCGCATTGTCTTCGCCGTGTCAGGTTTCCACGATCAGACTGCCGCGGTCTCCGGGCGTGGGGCCGAGCCGCCCAGGTGGGCCGGTAGCCACCAGCGGTCGTCGGGGCCGGAGGGCTTGTCGGGATAGGCCCGCTGGGCCGCGTCGAGCAGGCCGGTGAGCCGTTCCTTGAGGATCGCGGTGAGCGCGTCGGGTGAGGTGCCTTTGGGCATCTCGATCGCCTGACCGATCTTGATCAGCACCGGCACGTGCCGCTTGGTCAGATCTTTCTTGTGCCCCTTGGTCCAGAGCCGGTGGGGACCCCAGACCGCCATCGGGATCAGCGGCACCTTGGCCGTGCGGGCCAGGCGCACAGCGCCCGATTTGAGTTCTTTCACGGTGAACGACTCGCTGATCGTCGCCTCGGGGAAAACGCCGACGATCTCGCCCTGCTTCAGCGCCTCGGTGGCCTTGCGGAACGAGGCGGCGCCGGCGTCACGGTCGACCGGGATGTGCCGCATGCCCCGCATCAGCGGCCCGCTGATCCGGTGGTCGAAGACGGACTTCTTGGCCATGAAACGCACCAGACGCTTGGCCGGCAGCGCACCCAGACCGCAGAAGATGAAGTCGAGATAGCTCGAGTGATTGCTCGCGAGCACCGCGCCGCCCGACGCCGGGATGTGCTCGGCGCCGTCTACCTGAATGTTGAGGTCGAGCGCCCGGAACATCGTCTTGCACAAGGCGACGACCGGCGGATACACGAGTTCCATGACAAGACGGTAGCGGACGACGCTGAACTTCTCCTGGACAGGTGCAACGCTCGGGCCCGATTACGCGTCTATCTATTCATCGCCCTTGTTTCTCGGACGCACCTTGGAGGTACCGGCATGCGCGGACCATCCGCTCGCCGGGAGTTCGGATTCGTGCTCGTGCTCGCTGTTACCGGCATCGCCCTGGTGGTCCTGGTGGCCTTCGCCCCGTGGTACCCGACCGTCGACGCGCCCGCCGACGTCGGCCCGTCGCTGTGGCAGCAGATGACCATCCGGCTCAGCACCGGAGGGAGCGTCGCACCGATGCCGTGACGCGGGCGCCGCCCTCGTGGTGTTCACTGGGACTCATGTCCGAGCAGACCCCGGCGAGCCCGGCCTGGCGGCAGCCAGGCAACCGGTTCGGCTCGGGCCTGGTCACGACTGCTCCGGGCGGACCGCCGGGGAAGCCGCCACCCCCGCTCGAGCCGGAACCGCCGCAGCCGGGTGGCCCCGATCGGCGTCGGCGGCAGATTCTGATCTTCGGTGGCATCGCCGGTGCGATCCTGGCGATCGGCCTGACCGTCGTGCTGATGTTGGTCTTCTCCGCGGAGCGCAACCCGTTCCGCGACCGGGTGTCGGCGCCGACCGACGTGCGTCCGCCGCTCGCTCAAGCTTGTCCCGCGCCGACCGGTTCGCCGAGCGCCGCGCCGACCCGGAAGCCCAGCGCGCTGCCGCCGGAGACCGGCGCGCGCACCACC
>DASRYP010000563.1:0-2199 GCA_035687165.1 Actinoplanes sp.
GGACGGAGCTGATCTTCCATGCCGGCCACCAAAGTCTTCCGGTACAGCAGCATCGACGGCGCCGGCCACCGGGCCAAGGGCACTGTCGAGGCGCCCAACGAGGCCGCGGCGACCCACACGCTGAAGCAGCGGGGTGAGACACCGCTGGAGCTGGCCGAGACCGGCAAGGGTCTCGACATGGAGATCAAGATCCCGGGCTTCGGCGGCAAGGTGAAGCTCAAGGATCTCGCCGTCTTCTCCCGCCAGTTCGCCACGATGACCGCGTCGGGCATGTCGCTGCTGCGGTCGCTGGCGATCCTTGAGGAGCAGACCGACTCGGCCCCGCTGAAAAAGGCGATCGGCGAGGTCCGTACGGAGGTGGCCGGCGGCACCTCGCTCTCGGCCACGATGGCCAAGCACGACAAGGTCTTCCCGCGCCTGATGATCGCCATGGTCCGGGCCGGCGAGACCGGCGGCATGATCGACCGCGCTCTGGAGCAGATCGCGGACAGCCTGGAGAAGGACACCGCGCTCCGCGGCAAGATCAAGAGCGCGATGACCTACCCGGCGATCGTGCTGGGGTTCACCTTCGTCCTGATCGCCGCGGTGCTCGTCTTCATCGTGCCGATCTTCGAGGCCATGTTCGCCAACCTCGGCGGCAAGCTGCCGGCGATCACCCAGTTCCTGGTCGACGCGAGCCACAACATGTGGTGGATCGGGCCGACGATCCTCACCTTGGGCATCGGCTGGTCGGTCTTCTACAGGGGGAGGATGCGCACCAGCGCCGAGTTCCGCCTGAAGGTCGACCGGATCAAGATTCGTACGCCGGTGTTCGGCCCGCTCTTCCGCAAGCTCGCGATGAGCCGCTTCGCTCGCAACCTGGGCCTGCTGCTCAACGTCGGCGTGCCGGTGATGCAGGCGCTGACCGTGGTCGGCGAGACGACGGCCAACGAGGTCATCACCATGGCCATGAAGGACGTGCAGGCCGCTGTGCGCAACGGTCAGACGATGTCCTCGGCGCTGCGCAACCATCCGATCTTTCCGGCCATGGTCACCCAAATGGTTGAAGTCGGCGAAGAAAGCGGCCAAATCAGTCAGATGTTGGACAAGGTTGCCGATTTTTATGACAGAGAAGTCGACAGCGCCGCTGACTCGCTGACCGCGTCGATCGAACCGATCATGGTCCTCGTCATGGGCGCCATTGTCGGTGGAATGGTGATCTGTCTCTACCTACCGATGTTCACCATTTATCAGAACATCCAGAGCAACTGAATATCGCCGGACTCCCACCGGTCTGAAACCGGGCCCCAGCCCGCCCCACCTGACGCCATGGAGGCACCCCCATGCACGATGTCATCACCCGGCTGCGCAACAAAAAGGATGACGAGGGCTTCACGCTCATCGAGCTCCTGGTCGTCGTGGTCATCATCGGCGTGCTCGTCGCGATCGCCGTGCCGGTCTACCTCAACTACCGCAAGGGTGCCGCGGACAAGTCCGCGCAGTCCGACGTGCGCGGCGCGGTGAGCACGATCGAGCAGTACTACACGGACAACGCGAACTCGTACCCGCGGGCCAACCAGGGAAGCATCAAGGCCAGCTTCGCCATCGCCACCGGGTCGACCACCGCCGCGTCCACCGCCCCGGCCGGCTGGATCACGCTCTCCGACAAGACCACGATGACCTACCTCATCGGGGCGTCGACCGGCACCTACCCGAACAACACTGTTTCGACGTACATCGTCTGCGCCGTGAACGAGAACGGCAGCGGCAAGCTCTACGTCTACGACAGCTCCGTCGGCGGGTCGGTAAAGACGATGGACGGCGGCAAGATCGCCACCTGTACCGCCACCTGATCCGAGGTTTCTTCGTAGCCGAACCCCACCGCCGGTGCCAAGGAGGTACGCCCGATGCTGCTCGTCGTGGTCGCCCTGCTCGGCCTGACGGTGGGCTCGTTCCTCAACGTCGTGATCCACCGCGTGCCCCGGGACGAGTCGCTGATCCACCCGCGGTCGCGCTGCCCGGCCTGCGGCAGCGAGGTCCGCAACCGGCACAACATCCCGGTGCTCGGCTGGATGCTGCTGCGCGGCCGGTGCGCCGACTGCGACACACCGATCAGCCCTCGCTACCCGCTCGTCGAGACCGGCACCGCCGTCCTCTTCGTCGCGGTGGCGGCCCGCTTCGGCCTCACCTGGGAACTGCCGGCCTACCTCTACCTCGCGG
>DASRYP010000564.1:0-15847 GCA_035687165.1 Actinoplanes sp.
CCCGCAGCCACTCGGCCCGATCGCCGCGAACCAGTTCGTCGAGCAGCAGCGGCAGCGCACCCCCGGGAATCGCCCGCTCGCCGGGTTCGAGGCGGCCGGACAGCCCGTCCCGGCGGATCGCGGACAGGTCGCGGCCCGAGCCGACCGGTACAGCCGCGCCCGCCGTCTCGGCCATCAGCAGGAGCCGGTCGTCGTCGACGAGCCGGTGCAGCAACCGCGACACGGCCGGGCCGTTGCGGGTGCTGGCGATGCTGATGCTGCGCCGCGTCGAGGTGACCTGAATGTCCAGCGAGACCTTCAGGTACTGGCCGGTGCCGGGCAGCAGCAGCGTGCGCAGCGCCGCGGTCGGGATCACCACCCGTTCCTCGTCGAGGATCCGCAGGTCACCGGAGCGCAGCAGGTCGCCGTAGCGTCCGGGCAGCACGTTGTCGCGCTGCCACGCGTGCACCGGCTGCACGGCGTACCCGGCCGGCTTGTCG
The DNA here is from genome assembly GCA_035687165.1 of Actinoplanes sp. GTDB lineage: Bacteria > Actinomycetota > Actinomycetes > Mycobacteriales > Micromonosporaceae > Actinoplanes. Next base: position 480 of record DASRYP010000564.1, read on the forward strand.
ATCTCGGGAAAGACGTCGTCGCCGACCAGCAGTTCCTGGCGTACGGCGACGAAGCCGAGGCGGGTGCTCTCGGTCTCCAGGTCGTGCGCGAGCACGTCGCCGGTGTCCCAGCCCAGACGCGTACGCCCGCAGGGGTGCAGATTGTGCCCGGAGACCGCGAGCCGTTCCAGACCGATCACCTGCTCGTCCGGGTCGTCGCCGACCTTCGCGGGCGGGCGGGCCATCGCGATCGCCAGATTCATGACCGCGTTGCGGATCTCGGCCACGAAACCGGGCGCGTCGATCTCGCCGAGCAGATCCACCGGGTCGGAGACGCCCGCGGACGGGTATTCGACGCGCCCGAAGCCGTGCCGCTCGCCCGGGCCGGTGTCCCGCAGGCCTTCGCGGACGAGGGCGCCGCGCAACCGCCGCCCGACGGTGTCCGCGGCCTCGGGCAGCGCGGCCAGGAAACCGGACACCAACTCGGGCGCGTGCACCGCCAGGGCGGCCTCGGTGTGCGCGATCCGTTCCGGGCGCAGGGTCTTGTTCATGCGTGTGCCGCCATCGGGTTGGGGAGCAGGGCCCATCGGTCGTCGAGCGGGTCGACGGCCAGCCGCATGGCGGTGGTGGCCTTGACCGGGAGGGGTTCTTTCAGCAGGTACGGCGCGTCCTCGGTGCCGGTGGCGCGGACCGCGCGGGCGACGACGGCCCACAGCCGGTCGGGGTCGGCGGCACGGGTGCGGGCGAACGCGGCGATCAGTTCACCGGCGACGGTCCCGAACGCGGCGGCGGCCAGTTTGGTGCGCAACTCGCCAGGGTCGTCGCTGGACAGGTCGCCGTGGAGTTCGGGCGGGTCGATGCCGGCGTCGCGCAGCCGGGCGGCGCTGACCCGGACCCCGCCGAGATCGCGGTAGAGCACCCGGTCCGGGCGGCCGGCGGCGAGGACGACCAAAGAGTTCTGGCCGTGGGCCTCGAGTGCGACGCCGCGGGCCAGCACCCGCGTGACGGGGGCGAAGAAGACCTCGGCGAGCGAATCCATCCAGGCGTACGGGTCGGGCACGGTTCGCAGCAGGGCGGGCAGGGCCGCGAAGGCCGCCAGGGGCACGGCGAGCTCGTCCGGGCCGAGCTGGGGGGCCTCGCGGATGACGTGGGCGAGGTGGCGCTGCGGGACGCCGTCGACGATCACGGCGCCGGCGGCGAGCTCGGCCAGGATCTCGATCGGCTGGTCGGCGGTGAGGCGGCGCAGCAGCTGGGACAGGATCGGCCCGTTGTGCACGGCGGCGGGGGAGACGGTGCGTACGGCGCTGGTCATCTGCACGTCGACGGCGGTCTTGATGTGCGGGCCGCCGTCGACGGGGGCGACGGTGCGTAGCGACATGAGGGGGCGTACGGGGACGGAGTCGCCGTCCGGGATCAGCCAGGGGTGGCGGGCCAGGAGCCGCTGCGCCTGCCACGGGTGGGCGAAGAGGATCGGGGCGGCGGTGCCGTACCAGCGGTCGCGGGGGACCCGGAGCCGCTTCAGGCGGATGACGGGGGAGTGTTCGGGGGCGTAGGCGAGAACGTCGGCCACGGTCATGCCGCCGCGGGTGCGGCAGCAGGGGTGCAGCGGATGGCCGTCGGTGACGAGCTGTTCGATCAGGCCGAGGGCGTCCGGGTCGCCGGGGACGGGGAGGTGCTGCGGGGGGCGGTCGGCGCGGGCCAGGGCCAGGTTGGCAACGCTGTTGTCGATCTCGTCGGCCAAAGCGACGTTGCCCCAGAGCAGGCGTACGAGCTCTGCTGGGTCGGCGATTTCGCGTGCGGCGTTTTCGACGAAGACCCGGGTGGCGTGCGCGTCGGCGCCATTCGCGGAGTGCGCGTCGACGGCTGTTGCGGTGTGCGGCTTGGCGGTTTCCGCGGCGGAGACGCGGGCGGTCAGGCCGGCCTCGGCGACGGCGAAGGGTTGCGCGGCCTCGATCGGGTAGCGAACTGTCACCTCTTGGGCGACCGGGTCGGGTTCGGAACCCGGACGGGTGGTTCCCTCGAGAACCACCCGTGGGAAGGACGACTTGTCGCCCGGGGTTGTTGCGGGGCGGCGGCTCAGGACGGTGCGGGAGTCGGCTGCTGTGAACGTGGCCTCGCCCGGGTGGCGCGAGACCAGACCGGGGAGCGGTTCCCGGTCGATCGCGCCGAGCAGGCGGGCCAGCACGGCGGCCCGGGCTCCCGGAAGCTCCGCGTCGTAACGGTCGATCAGGTCGGGCCGGAGAACCGCCAGGTCCTCACGTGTCCGAAGGGGACCGACGGTGTGCTGGTTCGGCGGGGCGCTTTCTGAAGATCGCGGCACATCACAATTCTCCGCACCGGCGCAACAGGATCCACCCAGGGAGCCGCAGCGTGAGCGAGAACGCAGTAACCACATCACCATCCTAGGACGGCTTAGGCAATGTGCGCCCCACCGCCGGCGCACAAAACCCCCTGAAAAGCAGAAGGAATCAACGACATCCCGCCTTCCGATCGTGGCTGGGCCAGCGATTCGAGCGCATGTTTGTCGTTGCACCCGCTGTGCATGGTCCGGCGACGGGGAGGTCCGCCCGTTGGTCGGTGGCTCGGCCCTGAAGTTCAGTCTTGCCCTGGGCTGGCCGTGGGTAGTCCGGCAGCCTTAGCGCTGTCGAGTAGCCGTCGGTCGTAGGTGACGAAGGCGGTCAGCGTCACCCCAGACTAGCCAGCGGCACATCGGCGTGGGCATTCAGCCAGGAGACCAGTTCGGTGCTACCTGCTTCCTGGCGCACCAGCTTGACGACGGCGGCGGAATCGAGGTAGATCACCAGCGCTCCTCATCGCGCATCGAAGCCAGTGTCGCGGCCACGTCCACATTGTCCTCGCCGAGCTTCGGTGGCAGGGGAACGGGGCCGGTGCTCGTGGGGGCAACGGCCCTTCCTGCCGCGACCAGCTTGGCCAACGATGTCCTGTCGTCGCCGACAGGAACGAGTCGGGCGACCGGGTGGCCGCGATCGGTGATCTCGATGGTCTCACCGCCGCGCACACGGGCCAGGACCTGGCTCGTGTTCTGGTTCAGTTCTCGGACGCCGATGCTCTCCATACGAAGTAGTATAGAATATTACGTTCTACGTAGCGGGAGTCGTCGTCGCGCCCTGATTGCTGCGTGAGCTGGCTTAACGTCCACGCAGCGGCCCGCCGTCGACAAGAGTAGGGCGGCTCGGGCGTCGTTACGCTGTGACCCGCCTTCTGCGAGGGCCGGCGACCGGATCTGCGATCCGCTCGTCACTGAAAACGATGGCACCCCTTGCGGCCCTTACCGTGGAGACCGGCGGAGCCACCGCCAGGCTTGTCCGACGAGATCAGTCAGCGCGACAGTCGCGAGCGCCCAGCCAGCGACGCGTAGCCACAACGTGCTGTGCTGAGCGGCGAAGCTCAAGCCGATGATGATGTTGGCGAGACCAGCCCACCACGGGAACAAGCCGCGACGGCGTGCGGCGCCCGTCACCTGTTTGAACGGGTCTCGGCCGATCGCCGCCTGAAACTTCGTCCCCAGCTGGACCCGGCTGAACTCGCCAAGCCGTACGGCCCTGGAAACGGCAGCCAGAATGTCCGTGACGCGGGCAAGTTCGGTCTTGCTGAGCGTGGCCACCAGTGGCCGGGGCGGACCGAGGTGCAACGTCAGCTTCACCGTCTCCGCGGCATCGCTCGCGGAGACCGTCCACACATCATTCATTTGCCCGCCGGTAGGACATAAAGACAGCCAAGATCAAGGTCAGTCAATCATGGCCCAGAGTATCCCGATCGGACACGCCGGCCGACGTGCATGCCGTCACGCCAAGCGGTCGGCCAGCGCTCGGCCGTAGCGGAGGGTCGCACAGTTTGTTCTGTCGACCGGGAGAATGGGACGACAGGCCCGGCTGGACGCGCTCTCACCAGATAAATGGGCGAGCCGCACGGCGGCGGGCTCGTCGTGCGGACCTGGATCTGGATGCGCTGGACGTGGTCGAGGAGGCGTTGCGGCGGTATCGGCGGATGTTGCTCGTGGTGACGCATGACCGGTTCTTCGCGGACGCGGTCGGGTTCGGGCGGCGCTGGCATGTCGCGGGCGGTGCGGTGATCGAGAGCTGAAACGATGGCGCCATGCACGTGGTACCGAGGCAGGGTGGTCTGAGTCCGGACGGTCGGAGGCAGGCGGGTTCGGGGCAGGGCGGTGAGCTGGCGGTCGTCGGGGCGGCCGAGCAGGTTACGGAGGCGTGGCTGGCGAACCGGCGGTTGTCGGAGCACACCCGGACGGCGTACCGGCGGGATGTGGGGGTGTGGCTGGCGTGGTGTGCGGAGCGCGGGGTGGAGCCGCTGCGGGCGTCGTTCCTGGACGTGAACGCGTACGCGCGGGGTCTGGAGGCGCGGAAGCTGGCGGCGTCGACCGTGGCCCGGAAGTTGTCGGGTCTGTCGAGTTGGTACGACTTCCTGGTGAAGATCAGGGCGGTGGAGGGCAACCCGGTCGGGGGCGCCGATCGGCCGTACGTGTCGCGGGATCATTCGTCGACGGTGGGGTTGAGTCCGGAAGAGGTGGACGCTCTGTTGGCCGTCGCCGCGGAGGCGGGGCCGCGTTCGTTCGCCGCGTTGACGATTCTGGCCGATCTGGGGCTGCGGGTCGGGGAGTTGGTCGGGCTGGATCTGGTCGATCTGGGGTGGGAGCGCGGCCACCGTACGGTCCGTTTCGTCGGTAAGGGTGGCAAGCCGCGCCGGCGTGCTCTGACCGGAAGCGCTGCCGAGGCGTTGGACGCCTATCTGGCCGAGCGGGGGGATCAGGCGGGGCCGTTGTTCACGACGTCGTCGGGGGCGCGTCTGGACCGGCACGCGATCTTCCGGTTGATCCGGCGGCTGGCCGCGAAGGCCGGTATCCCGGGTGCGGAGCGGCTGTCGCCGCACTCGTTGCGGCACGCGTTCGCGACGACCGCGCGGGCCGAGGGGGTGGCGTTGGAGGATGTGCAGGACGCGATGGGGCACGCCGATCCGCGGACGACACGCCGTTACGACCGGGATCGGCACAACCTGGATCGTGATCCCGCCTACCGGATCGCGGCGGCACGTGCCCGCCGCGCCGGGGGATGACCGCGACGCCTATGCTCGTCGGCGGCAAAAGCGGATCAAAGAGGCGGTCGGGGTTTGAACATCTTCGAAGCGGTGCTGCTCGGCGCTGTTGAGGGTTTTACCGAGTTTCTGCCCGTGTCGAGCACCGGCCACCTGACGATTCTGGAGAAGTTGCTCGGTTATCGCATCGACGATCCGGCGATCACGGCGTTCACGGTGATCATCCAGTCGGGTGCGGTGCTGGCGACGATCATCTTCTTGCGCAAGGACATCGCGCGGGTGGTTCCGGCGTTCCTGGCGGGCCTGTTCACCAAGTCCAAGCGGGACAATCCGGACTTTCGGTTCGGGTGGGCGGTGCTGCTCGGGGCGATCCCGATCGTGATCGTGGCACTGCTGTTCAAGGACCAGATCGAGACGACGCTGCGGAGCCTGTGGTTCGTGGCGGGGGCGCTGATCCTGTGGAGCGGGGTGATGGCGTTCGCCGATCACGCGGCCACGCAGGTGCGGCACCAGGAGGACGTCACCTGGAAGGATTCGCTGATCATCGGCACGGTGCAGTGCCTGGCGCTGATCCCGGGCGTGTCCCGATCGGGGGCGACGATGTCGGCGGGTCTGCTGCGCGACTTCGACCGGGTGACGGTGACGAAGCTGTCGTTCTTCCTGTCGATCCCGGCGCTGCTGGGCGCCTCGGTGCTGCAGGGCTATGAGGAGGCCGGGAACATCTCGGCCGGCGTGGGCTGGCCGAACACGTTGATCGCCACGCTGGTGAGCTTCGTGGTGGCGTACTTCTCGGTGAACTGGCTGCTGCGGTTCATCTCGCGGCACTCGTACAGCATCTTCATCTGGTACCGGGTCGTGCTGGGTCTCGTCCTGATGGGGCTGCTGATCACGAACACCATTGAACCCAAATGAGCTGATCCGTGGTGACTTCTGCGGTCGAGCGGGCGCTGGGTGCGGCACGTCCGGCGCGGCGGGGCGCGCTCTGGACGACTAGGGGTTCCCGTAGTCCTGGCGGAAAAATCAACGGATATGGCTGACCAGGGCAAACGCGTTGGGGCTCTGGCAGGCAGTGAAGACGACTACGGATAGTCGAAGGGTCCGCCCAAAGAGGCAGTAGGGTGATCGCGGGGTGAGTTTTCGCAGGCCAGCACGTGGCCGTCGGGTACCCGCGCTCGGAGGGCCGTCACGCGGCGACTCCATCATGGACTTGATCGTCTGGTCGCCTGAGTCGTTCCCGCCCGCCCGGCCGATCCGGCTGGCCGCTACGGACCGGTAGCGTCCAACGTGCTCGACGACGCCGCTCGGGATCCCGAGCTGGACCGGGTCCTGAACAGCTACGTCGACCAGCTCGCGGCACGGCTTCGCGAGCCGACTCCTGAGCGGCCCACGCCGCTGCCGCTGACCGTTGTGTTGGTGACCGCCTACGCCAACGGCTACCTGGAGGCGGTCACCGACCCGCACCGGCGTCCCGGGCACCAGCCCGTACCGGGACTATTCCCGCGACACGGTGGTGCTCGCCGCCCTGTGCCGTCTCGCGGACCGGTTGGACGGCACGGACCTGCCGGAGGCCCGGCCCCGGCCGAAGGAATCGCACGGGCTCTGCGACCGCTGCGTCGGTTGGTAGGCAGGCCGGTCAAACAACCGCCTGGCCGTCACCGGCTGCGTCCTGAACCAGCAGGGCGGTCCAGTACGGATCGCCGGCGCCGTCCTCGTCCTCTTCCCAGACGTCGACGGCCCGGCCGGTCAGGTCGGTGACGGCGGCCGCGGCCGCCGTCTGGGCGGCCAGGATCGTACGGCGCAGCCGGGCCGATCCGGGCGGGTAGTCGTCGACGGGGATGACCTCGCCGGGCCCGGCCGGGTAGCGCGGGTGGGTCAGCTGCCAGCCAGTGCTGGTGTGGTCGAGGGTGAAGTCGCCGTCCTTCCACCAGGCGCCGGGATCGCGGGTCATCGGAGGCCGCGGCGCGGGCACCACCGCGGCGGTGTCGGTGCGGGCTTTCGCGCGGATCGCGGCGAGTTGGGGCACGTGGGTGTAGAGGGTGGAGCGGGACACCCCGAGCAGGGTGGCGATCGCCTTGACGCTGGCCTTGGGCTGGGTGAGCAGGGCGAGGGCGTGGTCGATCTGCTCCGGGGTCATCGCCGGCGGCCGGCCGAGGCGCTGGCCGCGGGCCTTGGCGGCGGCGACGCCGTCGCGGGTGTTCTCGATGATCAGCTCACGGATGAACTCGGCGAGCGCGGCGAAGACGTGGAAGACGAGCCGGCCGCCGGGGGTGGTGGTATCGAGGGCGGTGAAGGCGAGGTGTCGGCATGAGCGCGTGCATCTGCCTCGCCCGCTGGCCGCGGCTCTACGTGCTGATCGAGGGCGTGCGGTACGAGGTCGAGCCAGCCGTGGCAGACAGCCCGACCAGCGCGCTGTTCCGCGCCTGGTGCGCCGGCTGCGGCGCCGAGTACACCTACCCGTTCCGGCTGGTCACCGCGCAGAACCGGGCCGCGTGACGACATTCCCCACCGCGCCGCAAGGGCCGCCGGCCCTCGTTCAGATCAGAATCCTGGGCACTGCGTAACCTCGCGCATACTTGCCGTCATGTCCTACTCGGAGTACGACGTCAATCAATGGTCCGACGCGATCGCGAGCCTGCACGCCAACACCGAGCACGACCCGGGCGACGGCCGCCAGGCGTACGAGGCGATCGCCAACCTCTGGTCCGCCTACGGCTACCAAGACGCGCCCACCGAAGTCATCAAAATGCTGGTCAACGCCTGCGAGATCGGCTACATGGCCGCACTCAACGATCTGCGCGACGGCGACCTCGACGCTCAGATCCAAATGTGGCGGCCCGACCTGGCCGAGCAGTAGGTCTTCTACCAGTCGTCCTTGGTCATGAAGTCGTAGCCGCCGTTCTCGACCGTGTTCCACATCGCCTGAAGGGTCTCGTCGCCCTCCAACTCGCTCACCTCGGCGGCAGAACCTCGGACAGGTCGCTGGACACGCCGGGCCTCGGCCCGGTCCGCGTCGCGCTGCGCCCGCCGCCGGCGTCGTTCGTCCTCGGGCAACGCGGCCTCGTGAGCGGCTGCCGCCCGGGCGCCGTCGCTCTGTGACTGCCGGCGGCGCCGTTCGTCCTCCGGAAGGTCAGCCCATCGCTCGGCCCGGGAACGGGCGGCGGCACTCTGCGACTGCCGGTGCCGCCGTTCGCCCTCGGGAAGTAGCGGCGCCGGCACGGCCGGGCCACGGTCGCGAGCGCGATCCGCGGCACTCTGCGCCAGACGACGGTCTCGTTCGGCCGGCGGCAGCTTCGCCCACCGGGGACGCACCTCACCCATCACCCCATCGTGACCGGTTGACGCCCCGGGGTCCAGCACCGCGTACCCCGTGCGGGCAGGTCAGAGTTTCCGATCACCGAGCCGGCATGGGAGCGTCGCCGGCACTCGGAGTGTGTCGCAACCAAGCGCTTCTGCATGAGTCCTTCGCGGGTGCTCGCCAGATGATCACACATGTAATACATGTAGTGCAGTCGTATTACCGTATTACGGAGTTGATGATGGCAATGATCACGCTGCGCCTGGACGACAGCACCCGCGACGAGTTGGAGCGGTTCGCCCACACCCGGGACACCTCGGTCAGCGAACTGCTGCGCGAGGCGATCGCGAACCTGTTGGGAACCCGCCGTGACCTTGCCCGCGAGCAGACCCCCCGCAGCATGACCATGGTCGATCGCAGGACGCTGACCCTCTTGCACGAGATCCTCGCCCGGGTCGACCCCGACGGCGAGACCGGGGACCACGCTCGTCAGATCAAAGCGTTGGAGCGCGGCTTCACCGATGAGTACGCCTACGAGTTCGGCGGGCTGGAACCCCGAGCTCTCGCTGGCGGAGTGCACGCTGGTGCAGGACATCCTGGACATGGTTCACCGTGCTGGAAAACAGTCTGGGGAAGCTGGGCGATCAGGCCGAGACCGTTCTCGGTGCCGATGCCCGGCGCCTGCTCGAGTTCGCGGGCTTCGACCTCAACGACCCCCGCGAGTCGCGCCTGCTGGACTACGCCGAACACCTGATCGGCACCGGGCGCTGGACGACCCTGGCCTTCCACTTCGACGACCAACACGAAGGCGGCAACTCCCACTGGCGGACGCTCGAACGCTACCAACGCATGCTGAACGCCTACGGGTCCGTCGTGACCCGCAGGAAAGCGGCCGCCGGCGTCAGCTTCGATACCTACCGGTTCGACGTCGGCGACCTGCGCGAGGTGCTCTCCGCGGCCCTCGCCTGATAGCCGGCGAGCCCGCGGAGAGGCCAGCACGCGAGCAGGTGGAACCTGCCAGGGTCGACGGCGCTCACCGCCAACCCCTGCCGAATGCTTCCTGGACGTCGCTGCGGTGGCTGGTCCACCAGTGCAGGAACTCCTCGTTGGCGAGGAAAAGGTGGTCGCAGCTGTCGTCGCCGCGGTCGTAGTGGAAGTCGAGCTGCCAGAAGTCCGACATGCGTTTCCACCAAAGGCGGTGCAGTCCGTCGAGCAGGTCATCGTCGGACAGTGTGATGACGCTGCGGTAGCCGGCGACGAAGGCAGCGGTCCGGGTGAGGTCGAGGGTGCCTTGTTCGCTGCCGAACTGGATGGTTGCGGTCCGGGCGACTTCTTCGGCGAAGGGGCGGATGCGGATGCGGTCCCAGTCGATGACCGCGAGGACGTGTTGCTGGTGCCAGAGGATGTTGCGGTGTTGCAGGTCGCCGTGGGTCCATCCGACCGGGCCGGCGGGCTGATCGCTGGTCGGCCGGTCGGTGGCGTGCGCGGCGATGAGCCGTTTGCGGTGCTGCAGCAGTGTGACGGTCTGCTGGCCGAAGGCATCATGGGCGGCCGAGGCGGCGTGTAGGTAGCGGTCCGCGATGGCGAGCGCGTCCTCCGGCGCGGTGACGGCTGCTCGCAGAGGCTGGTCGGCGAGGTCGAGGCCATCCGGGGGGAGCGGGTGGTTGAGGGCTTGGTGGATGCGTCCGAGCGTGGTGCCGAGTTCGGCGGCCTGCTCGGGGCTGAGCGTGGGTCCGGGCAGGTGGTGGCCGGTGATCCACGGCAGCAGGCAGTAGGCGTGGCCGTCGACGATCAGCACGGGATCGTCGTCGCGGGTTCGCAGCGGCCTGCAGGTCGGGACACCGCGGTCGGCGAGGCCGGCAAGGACGTGCAGGTTGCGGCGGGCGGTTGATGCGGGGATGTCGGTGATGTGTTTGAGGGCGTAGTCGCCACGGTCGGTGCTCAGATGCCAGTTGCGGTTCATCAGGCCGTCCGGCAGGTAGGACACCTTCGTCGTGGAGCCGACGCGGAACGCCTCGGTGATCGTGTTGAGGTGTGGTGGCGCCAGGGAGTCGACCTCTACGTCATCGGTTGTGCGCATCCGGGTTCCCTGTGTGGTGGAGGCGAGTCATCCAGGTATGAGTTGTCGGTCGCCGCTCGGCGTCGGGGAGATGGTAGCCGAGCGTGGTGCTGTGCGTGGCGGCCCGCGGGCACGGTAACGAGTCTCTACCTGAACGAGGAACGAGGCAGGGCGGGGCGTGGGGGACGGTGTGTCCGGCTAAAAGGTGATGACCGCGCGGGCGCCGCGGTGGTGCCGAGCTTCGTCGAGGGCGTCGTTGATGTCGGTCAGAGAATGGTGGGTGGTGACCAGGTCGTCGGTGCGCAGCGTTCCACTGGTGGCGAGGGCTGCGTAGCGGGGGATGTCGTGGCGGGTGCGGACGGATCCCATGACGGTGCCGGTGATACTGCGGCCGTGGCGCAGCAGCCCGGCGGGCAGCGGGAGGTCAGCGTCGGCGGGCAGCATCCCCAGGATGGTGGCGTGCCCGGTGGAGCGCAGCATCCGGAACGCTTGGGTGGCGGTGGCGATGGTTCCGACGGCTTCGATGCTGCGGTGCACGCCGCCGTGGCTGAGTTCGGTGGCCGCGGCGACGGGGTCGGTGGTGTTCGAGTCGATGACGTCGGTGGCGCCGAGGGTGGCGGCCAGTGCCCGGCGGTGGGGTTGTGGGTCGATGGCGATGATCTGGGCGGCGCCGGCGATGCGGGCGGCCTGGACGGCGGCCAGGCCGACGCCGCCGCAGCCGATCACGGCGATGCTGGTGCCGGGCTCCGGGCGGGCGACGTTGAAGACGGCGGCGGTGCCGGTGGTCACGCAGCACGACAGTAGGGCCCCTGCGTCGAAGGACATTTCGGCGGGCAGGGGAATGAGGTTGGCGGTGTCGACGAGCATGCGCTCGGCGAAGGACGACACGCCGAGGTACTGCCGGGCCGGGTGGCCGTCGATGTGCATCCGGCGGCGTTGCCGCTGTTTGGGGCCGGGGTCGGTGCAGTAGACCATCTGTCCGGACAGGCAGTTGGCGCAGCGGCCGCAGAAGCTCTGGTCGCATACGATGACGCGGTCACCGACGTGCACGTCGTCGGTGCCGGGGCCGAGCGCTTCGACGATGCCGGCGGCCTCGTGGCCGAGCACCGTGGGAGCGGGATAGGGGTAGCGGCCGTCGGCGAAGAACACGTCGGTGCCGCAGATCCCGGTGCTCATGGTGCGGACGAGTGCTTCGCCGGGGCCGGGGTCGGCCAGGGTGATCGTTTGTAGCTCGAGCGGTTTCCCCGGGGTGTGCATGACGGCGGCGAGCGCGGTGTGGGGCACGGAAGTCTCCCTCGGTCGGCGGGTTCAGAGGTGGTGGTGCAGGCAGGCGGTGAGCGCGGCGGCGACCTGGTGCATGTAGTCGGCGGCGGGCACATCGGGGATCTTGACGAGGACGGTTTGCCGGCGGGCCTGCAAGTAGCCGGGGAACGCGTGCGGGTCGGGCGCCGTCCACGGGGTGTGCCTCACGTGCGGAAACGCGGACCGCAGCAGGGCGGGGTCGGCCAGCAGCGGGCTGGTCAGCCAGTCGTCGTAGAGCCGCCGCACGGGTAGCCGCGCCGCGGTGAAGGCGTCGTACAGGGCGTCGGGGTCGGTGACCGGCTCGGTGATGATCAGCGGGGTTCCGTACCAGCCGCGGACGGAGCCCGGCGCCAGGACGGGGGCGCCGATCGGAGTGCCGGTGGCGGCGTGCGCGGTGGTGAGGTCGGCGAGGTTGGACTCGGCGGCGGCCGCCCGGGCGGGCAGGGCGCGCAGTTGGGTGTGGGCGATGGCGGCGGCCAGGGTGGGCATCCGGGTCTTGTAGCCGAGTCCGGTGCCGGACAGCGCCAGCAGGTCGGGCTGGGTCAGTTCGGCGGCGAGGCGGTGCGGGTGGTGCCCGACGGTCATGGCCCGTTCGTAGACGCACCGGTCGTTGGTGGTCAGGATGCCGCCTTCACCGGCGGAGACGGGTTTGCGTTCCATCAGGGAGAAGCAGCCCGCGGCGCCCCAGGACCCGAGCGGGCGGTCGGCGTAGCGGGCGCCGTGCGCGTGCGAGCAGTCCTCGACGATCGGCTGGTCGGTGGCGGCGAGCAGGGCGTCCATGCGGGCGGGGGTGCCCCAGGCGTGGGTGACCAGCACGGTGCCGCAGCCGGCCGGGATTGCGGCGGGGTCGAGGTTGACCGATCCGGGTTCCACGTCGGCGAACACGGGATAGCTGCCGGCGTGCAGCGCGACGAGGATCGCGGAGATCCAGGTGAGCGGGGACATGGCCACGCCGGCGTCGGGCGTGACGCCGACGGCGTGCAGCGCCGCCTGCAGGGCTGCGGTGCCGGAGTTGAAGGACAGCGCGTGCCGGGTGCCGGTGGCCGCAGCGAAGGCGCCTTCGCAGGCGGCGATCGTCGGGCCGCGGCCGGTGTCGGAGAGCCTGCCCTGATCGAGCAGGGCGGCGACGGCGGCGTGGTCGTCGGGTCCGTACTTGACGGTCCGGGGGAACGGCAGGGTGACCGCCGGGATCGTCGGGAGATGTTCAGGCATGGCTGGACTCCCGGTCGACGGTGACGAGGTGCTTGGTGGCCTGCTCCGTGGTGCGGTACAGGTGGGCGCCGCTGACCCCGTCAGGCAGCGGCGCAGTCCACCAGAAGACGAGCAGTTCCTGGCGCACGGCGACGATGTCGTGGTCGGTGCCGGCGGGGGTGTGCAGGATGTCGCCAGCGGTGACGCTCACCTGCTGGTCGCCGATGGCGACGGTGCCGGCTCCGGCGGCGACGAACCAGAGCTCCGCAACGTGGTGGTAGTGCCGGTCGAAACGGGCGGTGCCGTCGGTGCGGATGCGGAACCGTCCGACAGAGGAGGCCGGGTAGCCGGGCGGCACGGTGTCGGCGGTGAGCCGTTCCCGGTTGCTGGTGCGGATCAGCAGCATGAGGTCACCTCACAGTTGAATGGCGGTTCGGGACAGATTCGGGGTGCCGTGCGCGGGGTGCCGCGGGCCAGGTCTTCGAGGTCGGCGCGCAGCTGCCGCGCCCGTAGCATCGTGCGTACGGTGTCGTTGCCGACGGAGTGGACGGCCAGCAGGCTGGCGGCGATCCGCAGCCGGTAGAGGGTCAACGCGGTGCGGGCGGCCTCGTCGGGCGGCGTACGGAAGTAGCCGGCGAACAGGGCGCGGGTGAGTGCGGCGGATTCCTGCAGGGACCAGGCGGCGAGGTCGGTGAGCGGATCACCGCCGCGAACGCTGGCCAGGTCGACCAGGCCGGTGACCCGGCCGTCGGCGGCGATGACGTGCCGGGCAGCCCAGTCGCCGTGCAGCAGCCGCGCCCCGGCGGCAGCAAGCCGGCCGGCGTGCTCGGCGAGGGTGTGGTGGACCTCGTCGAGCAGCGCCCGCCACGACGTTGCCGACGCGGGCGGTGGACGCCGGTCGAGCAGCCAGGCCCGCAGATCCGGATGGGTGCCCCGGCCGGCGGCGTCGAGCCGCCCAAATCCGCTGACCGTGATGGCATGCACACGCCGCAGCAGTGCCCCGGCGCCCGCGGCGACGGCACCTATGACCGGCAGGTCATCCATGGTGTCCAGGGCCCGACCGGGGCAGCGGGTTTCGACGCAGACCCGAGACGTATAGCCGAGCACCCGCGGCACCGGGATGCCGGCGGCGGCCAGGGTAGCGGCGGCCCACGCCGCGGCAGGAAGCCGGCCCGGGCCCACCGCCACGGTCTTGACCAGCAGCCGATGCTTGGGCGTGCGAGTGGCGTACACGGTGTGGTCCAGGCCGCCGTGCCGGGCCACCAACGGCGCATGCCCGGCGCCAAGGCCGGCCGCCTCAAGGATGTCGGCGACGGCGGCGTCGATGTCGCCCGGGCCGATGCCGCCGGGGTCGGGGGCGGTCATGGCCGCCTGCTGCTGGTGGGTGTCGGCGGCTGGTGCGGTACGGCTGCCACGGTGACCGGACGGCCGGTGGCGGCCGAGCGGCGGGCGGCGTCGAGCAGGGCGATGGAGCGCAGGGCGGTGACGGGCCAGGCCGCCGCGGCCGGGCCGGTGTGCAGCATGTCGATCATCGCGGTGATGCACCGCTGGTAGCCCGGCGTCGCGTCGGGCGTGCTGACCGGTGGGTCGAGGGGTGTGCCGTGAACCTGCCAGGTGCCGGTGGCCGAGGTGGTCAGGCCGGGACCGGTGAAGCCGCCGCGGTAGCCGAACACCGAGCCGTCGGCGAACGTGATCGTCATGGTGGCCAGGGAGGCGTGGGCGCCGATGAACGGCAGCGCGGTCTCGGTGCAGAAGACCTGGACCGGGGCGGCGCTGATCAGAACTTGGATCTGGTCGAAGGCGTGCACGGCCAGGTCCGTGGTCACCGGGTAGGACTGGGTGCTGCGGAACCCGGGGTCGGCGAGGCCGACCAGGACGTCGGCGGTGACCGCGAGCGGTCCGCTGCGGCCGGCGCAGGCGGCCACGACCGGCTGAAACTGCGGGTCGAGGACGCGGTTGTGCATGACCGCGAGGACCCGGCCGCTCGTGCGGGCCGTCGTGACCAGGTCGACGGCGTCGGCGAGAGTCAGCGCGAGGGGCTTCTCCGTCAACACGTGCAACCCGGCCCGCAGCGCGTGGCGGGTCACCGCGGTGTGCGCAGCCGGTGGGGTGAGGTTGACGGCCACCTGCACCGCAGCGGCCGAGGCCGCCTCGGTGAGGGTCGCCGCGGCGCGGGCTACGCCGTAGCTGGCGGCCAGCACCCGCGCCCGAGCGAGGTCAGGGTCGACGACCGCCACGACGCGGATGCGCGGGTCGGCGCTCAGGGTTCGCAGCCAGCGCGACGCGATGACCCCACAGCCGATGATCACCGCGTTCATGCCGGCACCCCGGGCAGGCGCGCGGCGATGACCGTGGCCGCGTGCTCGGCGACCTGCTCGGCGGCGACGGTGGCGTCCAGCCAGTGACAGTGCCCGGTGAGCGGCCGGGCGGCGAAGTGGTCGTAGAAGCCAGCCGCGAACGGCGCGGCGTAGA
>DASRYP010000565.1:0-2941 GCA_035687165.1 Actinoplanes sp.
CGACTCTACGGCCGCGCGAACCGTCAGTGGGTCAAGGCACACTGTTCCCCATGTTCCGCTTGCCTCGTCCAGCCGTCCGGCCGACTCTCGTCCTCGTCTCGGTGCTGGCAGCGACGTCGGTGCTCGGTTTCGGACTGCTGAAGGCGGCCACCTACCGGCCCACTCCGGCGGCGGGTGCGCCCTGGCCGTCGGTGCCGGCCGCGCGCCCGGCCGCGCCCGGGGTGCCGGGCAGGTGCGGCGTGGTGCCGGTGCGAGCGGCCCGCGAGCTGCGGGGCATGTGGCTCACGACGGTCGCCAACATCGACTTCCCGAGCCGGCCGGGCCTGACCCAGGCCCAGGTCGAGGCCGAATATCAGGGCTGGCTCGACCTCGCGGTGGCGCAGCGGCACAACGCGATCTTCGTGCACGTGCGACCCAGCGGCGACGCGTTCTGGCCCTCGGCGTTCGCACCCTGGTCGGAATGGCTGACCGGCAGGCGCGACGGCGTCTCGCCCGGCTGGGACCCGCTCGCCTACCTGGTGCGCGAGGCCCACGCCCGCAACCTGGAGTTCCACGCCTGGTTCAACCCCTACCGCGGCAGCCAGCCAGGCCCGGTCGGCCCCGGCTCCGACTTCGCGAAACTGGCCCCCGGTCACCCGCTGCTCAAGCACCGCGACTGGGCGATCGCCTTCCCCGCGGGCCCGACCTCCCGGCTCTATTTCGACCCGGGCATCCCGGCGGCCCGCAAGTTCGTCGAGGACGCGATGCTCGAGGCCGTCTCGGGGTACGACGTCGACGGGGTTCACTTCGACGACTTCTTCTACCCGTACCCGAAGGCCGGCGAGGACTTCCCCGACAACGCGAGCTACGCGCGATACGGCGCCGGCCAGCCGCGGGCGCAGTGGCGGCGGGACAACGTGGACACGCTGGTCCGTGAGATGCACGAGCGGATCAAGGCGATCAAGCCGTGGGTGAAATTCGGGATCAGCCCGTTCGGCATCTGGCGCAACAAGTCGACCGACCCGGCCGGGTCCGAGAGCAACGGCCTCGAGGCCTACGACGCCATCTACGCCGACACCCGCAAGTGGGTGCGCGAGGGCTGGCTCGATTACATCGTGCCGCAGCTTTATTGGCACATCGGCTTCGGCAAGGCCGACTACGCGAAGCTGCTGCCGTGGTGGACGGCGCTCACCAAGGGCACGAATGTGCAGCTCTACATCGGCATGGCCGATTACCGGGTCGGCGAGAAAGGCCCGTGGAGCAACCCCGCCCAGCTCGACCGGCAGCTCTCCCTGAACGACAGGTACGGGGTGCAGGGGCAGGTGCACTTCAGCGCGAAGCAGATCCGGGCCGACCGGCTGGGGTCGGTCACGCGCTACCGAGATCGCCATTACGCCTCGCCGGCGCTGTTGCCGCGGATGGCCCGACTGCCGTCGGCCCCGCCGGCCGTGGCGCAGCTGATCTCCGCGGCCCGGTCCGGCGCGGCGATCCGCTTCCGGGCCGCCGCGCCCGGCGCCACGAGCTGGGCCCTCTATCGGGTGGGCGGGGCCTCGGCCGCGCTCGTGGCCACCGGCCGTGCCGGCGCTCCCGTCGTCGACCCGGCGGCGCCGCCCGGCCCCCTGTCGTACTGTTTGAGCGGCCTGGACCGCTCCGGCAACGAAGGCTTGATCAGCCTGCCACTCACAGCTTCCTGACCGTGGCCTCGGCCAGGTCCCACCGGCGGTCGGCAGTGGCCGGGTCGACCGGCCACTCGGCGCCGCCGAGTGGTCCGCGAGCTCGAGGTGGAGCAGCCGGTCAGTGGGTGAGGCGGCGGTTTCCGCGCGGCGCGGTCGGCGCCGGCCGGCAGCCCTGGCGGGCCGGAACGGACTCGGTCCGTTCCGGCCCGCGATCGATCCCGTCGTCCCCCGCGACGTCGTCGCGGCCGGGATCGAACGGCTCCCCGAGAGGAGTCACCGGTTCCCCTTGAACTCCGCGCAGCCCTTCTCGTCGGGCAGCAGCGGCCGGAAGGTGATCAGGTATTTGGCGTCGCCGGCCTGCCAGGGGGTCAGCTGGTTCGCCTTCCGGGCCGCGGTGAGCACCTGGTCGGCCTCGGCGCCGGTCACGACCACACAGCCGATCTTGAAGGCGGGGTTCAGGTAGTCGCCCGGCAGTGCGGGGCCGGACCAGTCGAGCACGGGCTGGGCCACGGCGCCGCCGCCCGGCTCAATCCACGGGCGGGCCAGCACGGCCACCGACGTGGGCTGGTAGGCGACGGTCTGCGTGGCCGCACCACCGGCGGAGAGGTTGCCGACTTTTTGCACGAAGCCGGCCAGCTTGGCCCGGGCCGCCTCCTGCGCGGCGGTGAGCATCCGGTCGTTCGGCTGGGTCTCGTTGAGCGCCACGACCGCGACCGACTGGGTGCCCTGCGCGGTCCTGACGGTGACCCGGGTGGTCGGCGCGTCGGCCACCTGGGGCTGTCCGAAATCGGTGCCCGAGCGCACGCCCGCGTCCGTCGCCTCTCGGAGAAGTTGCTGCACCTGATCGGGGCTGAGCGTCCGGACCTGGAGATGGGGCAGGGCGGGCCCGGGATAGATCGCCGGGGTCGGGCCCTCGGTGATCACCCGGCCGTCGGCGTAGACGCTGGTCGCGGGCAGCCTGCCGACCGTCCGGTCCGGGGAGACGAAGCCACCGAACGACTCCACGCGCGTGACGAGTTCGTCCCCGCCCAGGGGGGCGGCGGAGGCGCTCTCCGGTGCCGCTGAGCTCGGCGTGCCCGCACCGGGCTGCGCGCACGCGGCGAGCAGGAACAGGGGGACGGCGGCGGCCAGCAGAGTGCCGCGGAGACGAGTCATGCCCGTTCAGACGATCCGGCTCCGTCCGTGGTTCCGGCTCTGTCATGAATGGGGCGGACGATTTTCGCCGGCCAGGCGGTTTCGCAGGTGCCACCCGGCTTCTGCATCACCACCGAAGGCGGCGAACGGGC
>DASRYP010000566.1:0-7725 GCA_035687165.1 Actinoplanes sp.
CGAGGACCTCGGCGTGGCCGATCGCCTCGTCGATGGTGCGGAAGCCCAGTTCGGCCAGGTATCCGCGGACCTCCTCGGCGAGGAACAGGAAGAAGTTCTCGACGAACTCGGGCTTGCCGGTGAAGCGCTCGCGCAGCACCGGGTTCTGCGTGGCGATGCCGACCGGGCAGGTGTCGAGGTGGCAGACCCGCATCATGACGCAGCCGCTGACGATCAGCGGGGCGGTGGCGAAGCCGAACTCCTCGGCGCCCAGCAGCGCCGCGACGATGACGTCGCGGCCGGTCTTGAGCTGGCCGTCGACCTGGACGGTGACGCGATCGCGCAGCTTGTTGAGCAACAGCGTCTGCTGCGCCTCGGCCAGGCCCAGCTCCCACGGGGAGCCGGCGTGCTTGAGCGAGTTGAGCGGGGACGCGCCGGTGCCGCCGTCGTGGCCGGAGATGAGGATGACGTCGGCCTTGAGCTTGGCCACGCCCGCGGCGACGGTGCCGACGCCGATCTCGCTGACCAGCTTGACGTGCACCCGCGCCCTGGGGTTGACGTTCTTGAGGTCGTGGACGAGCTGGGCCAGGTCCTCGATCGAGTAGATGTCGTGGTGCGGCGGCGGGGAGATCAGGCCGACGCCGGGGGTGGCGTGCCGGGTCTTGGCGATCCACGGCCACACCTTGTTGCCGGGCAACTGGCCGCCCTCGCCGGGTTTCGCGCCCTGCGCCATCTTGATCTGCAGGTCGTCGGCGTTGACCAGGTATTCGCTGGTGACGCCGAAGCGGCCGGAGGCGATCTGCTTGACCGCGGAGCGGCGCCGAGGGTCGTAGAGGCGGTCGACGTCCTCACCGCCCTCGCCGGTGTTCGACTTGGCGCCGAGGTTGTTCATCGCGATCGCGAGGGTCTCGTGCGACTCGGCCGAGATCGACCCGTACGACATGGCGCCGGTCGCGAAGCGCTTCACAATTTCCGAAACGGGTTCGACCTCGTCCAGCGGAACGGGGGTCCGGTCCCGGAAGGTGAACAGTCCGCGCAGCGATCCCGCGTCGGCGGCCAGGCCGTCCATCTTGGCCGTGTA
This sequence comes from Actinoplanes sp., assembly GCA_035687165.1. Classification (GTDB taxonomy): domain Bacteria; phylum Actinomycetota; class Actinomycetes; order Mycobacteriales; family Micromonosporaceae; genus Actinoplanes. The sequence goes on from DASRYP010000566.1 coordinate 1,061, forward strand.
TTTGCGGAACACGTCGTACTGCTTCGATCGGGTGGCGTGCTGCAGCAGGAAGACCGTCTCGGGGTTGAAGAGGTGGACCTCGCCCTCGCGGCGCCACTGGTATTCACCGCCGACCTCGAGCCGGCGGTGGGTGCGCTCGGCCGCGTTCGCCGGGTACGCCTTCGCGTGCCGCACCTTGATCTCGGCGTGGATGTCGGCCAGCCCCGATCCGCCGATCCGCCCGTTGGTGCCGGCGAAGTAACGCTGCAGCAGCCGGTTGTCGAGGCCGACCGCCTCGAAGACCTGCGCGCCGCAGTACGAGGAGACCGTCGAGATGCCCATCTTCGACATGATCTTCAGGACGCCCTTGCCGAGCGCCTTGACGTAGTTGCGGATCGCCGTGCGGGGGTCGAGCCCGGCCAGCGGGCCGGTCACGATCAGGTCGTCGACCGACTCGAAGGCCAGGTACGGGTTGACCGCGGCGGCGCCGTAGCCGATCAGCACGGCGGCGTGGTGCACCTCGCGGCAGTCACCGGACTCGACGACCAGCGCGACCTGGGTGCGGGTCTGCTCGCGGACGAGGTGCTGGTGGACGGCGGCGGTGAGCAGCAGCGACGGGATCGGCGCCAGGTCGGCGTTGGAGTCGCGGTCGCTGAGCACCAGGATGCGGACGCCGTCCTCGATCGCCTCGGAGACGTGCCGGCAGATCTGGGTCAGGCGGGCCTTGATGCCGGCCGCGCCGTCGCGCAGCGGGTAGAGGCCGGAGACCCGTACCGCCTTGAAGCCGGGCAGGTCACCGTCGTCGTCGATCGAGAGCAGCTTGGCCAGTTCGTCGTTGTCGATGATCGGGTGGGGCAGGACGACCTGCCGGCACGACGCCGGTCCCGGGTCGAGCAGGTTGGCCTCGGGCCCGATCGTGGTACCCAGGCTGGTCACCAGTTCCTCGCGGATCGCGTCCAGCGGTGGGTTGGTGACCTGGGCGAAAAGCTGGTGGAAGTAGTCGAAGAGCAGCCGTGGCCGGGTCGACAGGGGCGAGATCGGGGTGTCGGTGCCCATCGAGCCGAGCGGTTCCGCGCCGGTGCGGGCCATCGGCGCGACGAGGATCTTCAGCTCCTCCTCGGTGTAGCCGAAGACCTGCTGACGGCGCAGGACCGAGTCGTGCGTGTAGATGACGTGCTCGCGCGGGGGCAGGTCGTCGAGCTGGATCAGGCCGGCGTGCAGCCAGTCGTCGTACGGCTCGGCGGCGGCCAACTCGGTCTTGATCTCGTCGTCGTGCACGATGCGGCCCGCGGCCGTGTCGACCAGGAACATCTTGCCCGGCTGCAAGCGGCCCTTGGCGACGACGGTGGCCGGGTCGAGGTCGATCACGCCGGCCTCGGAGCCGAGCACGACCAGATCGTCGGAGGTGTGCCACCAGCGGCCGGGGCGCAAGCCGTTGCGGTCCAGCACCGCGCCGATGATCGTGCCGTCGGTGAACGCGACCGACGCCGGACCGTCCCACGGCTCCATCAGGCTGGCGTGGAAGCGGTAGAACGCGCGCCGTTTCGGCTCCATGCCCAGGTCGTTCTCCCACGCCTCGGGAATCATCATCAGCATGGCGTGCGGCAGGCTGCGCCCGGCGAGGTGCAGCAGTTCGAGCACCTCGTCGAAGCTGGCCGAGTCGGACGCCTCGGGCGTGTTGATCGGGAAGAGCCGCCGGATGCTGCCGGGCAGCACCTCGGACTGCAGCAGCGCCTCGCGAGCGGCCATCCAGTTCTTGTTGCCGCGAATCGTGTTGATCTCGCCGTTGTGGGCGATGAACCGGTACGGGTGGGCCAGCGGCCACGCCGGGAAGGTGTTCGTGGCGAAGCGGGAGTGCACCAGGGCGATCGCGCTGGAGACGCGGTCGTCGACCAGGTCGGGGAAGAACGCCGGAAGCTGGTCGGGGGTGAGCATCCCCTTGTACGTGATGGTGCGCGCGGAGAGCGACGGGAAGTAGGCGCCGACCCCGCGCTGCGTCGACTCACGCTCGGCCTGCTTGCGGATGGTGAACGCCACCCGGTCGAGCTCGATGCCGCTCAGTTTCTGCCCGGCCGGGCCGGCCGCCGAGCCGGTGAGCCGGTGCGCGCCCAGGAACACCTGCAGGATCGCGGGACGGGCATCCTCGGCGGTCTGGCCGAGCCCGTCGGGGCGCACCGGGACCTCGCGCCAGCCGAGAATGTCGCCCCCCTCGACCAGGGCGTACTTCTCGAAGACCTTGACGGCCCGCTCGCGCTCGGCGCCGTCGTTGGGCAGGAAGACCAGGCCGGTGGCGTACTGACCGGCGGGCGGCAGCTCGAAGCCCGACACGGCACGGTAGAACTCGTCCGGAATCTGAATCATGATCCCGGCGCCGTCGCCGGTGTTGTACTCGGCGCCCCGCGCGCCCCGGTGGTCGAGGCGGATCAGCGCCGACAGACCCTTGGCGACCACATCGTGGGAACGCCGTCCGTGGAGGTCGGCCACGAAGGCCACACCGCAGGCGTCGCGTTCCGAAGCGGGGTCGTACAACCCGCGGTCTTGCCTTCTGTTTTCCGCCGCGGGAAGATTCTGCCCCTGGGGGTGCGGAAAAGCCACCGGGCCTCCTGTCGTCACTGGTGTTTCATTTCAAGGTCGGGACGACGTCGGCCCTGCAAAGTTCCTAGAGTCTACGGTAAGGGGTACCGGTCTCCGCCAGTTCAGATGGATCACACTTGGAACGGGCTTCAATCCCCCATCGTGGCGTAATGGGGTAGCCGGATATCCGCGATAGTTGGATAGTCTCGCGCGGTGGCGCAACAGGATTCCGACGTCTTCGTCAGGCTCGAGCGTTTTTACGACGCCTTGCCCCGGCCCTACGCACGAGCCGAGGAGTTCGGCGGGCTTGTGCTCTTCGTCCGCGAGGGCGAAGGCTGGCCCTACTATGCCCGCCCCTTGATTGGGTCGGACACTCCCTCTGCCGCCGATATTACCGCCGTCCGGCAGCGGCAACGAGAGCTGGGCGCTCCCGAGGCTTTCGAGTGGGTGCACGACACCACTCCCGACCTGCTGGCCGTCGCCCGCTCGGCCGGGCTCGGCGTGCTTCTGGCCCCGCTGCTGGTGCTCGACCCGGCCGCGCTCGTGCCCGATCTGCCGGTCACCGGCGGCACGATCCGCTTCCTCGACCCGTCCGCGAACGCCTTCGCCGCCGAGCTCGCCGCTTCCCGCGCGGTGGCCCAGCTGGGCTTCGGCGCACCGGCGACGATCGGCTCGGCGATGGAGGGTGCGCTGCTCACGGCCCCGGCGGGTCCGGCCGAGAGGGACGCCGCGGCCCCCGAGCTGAGTGCGGCCCTGATCGCCAGCCAGCAGGAACGCAGCCGGTCCGGCGACTACTACACGGCCGTCGTCGACTCCCCCGACGGCATCCTCGCCACCGGTGCGGTGATGCGCTCCGGCGAAGTGGCGGAGATCGCCGGTGTCGCGACTCTCCCGACGGCCAGGCGCCGCGGTTATGCGTCGCAACTCACGGCCGCGCTCGCCCGCCGCGCACTCACCGACGGCGTCCAGACGGTGTTCCTGTCGGCCGGCGACGACGACGTGGCCCGCCTCTACACCAAGGTCGGCTTCCGCCGGATCGGCACCGCGTGCATCGGGGAACCGGAGACTTCGTCCCTCTGAGCCGCGACGGCCGTCGACCGCCGACCGCCGTGATCAACGACCGCCGGAGTCAGCTCCCGCCGAGTCAGCTCCCGCCGCGCCGTCGCAGCCGACCGGCGACCGCGAACACGGCGCCCAGCACGACCAGCAGCCCACCCGCCACGGCCATCCGCATCACAGGCGTGCCGGTGATCGGCAGGCCGGCCGCGTCGTCCGCCTTCCCGGTCACGGTTCGCGCGGCCGTCTCGACGTACGCGAGGCCTCGATCGTCCGGTTTCCACGCGACGGGCGGGGCCACGACCCGGTAGTCGCCGGTGGCCGCGAAGGCGGTGGTGAACCTGTACGTGCCGTCGGCGCGCGCCCTGGTGGTGGCGACGGTTCGCCACTTCAGGCCCGTGCGTGTTTGCAGTTTCAGCGCACGGTCCTTGCCGGGCCGGTCGCCGGTCCAGCACGGGCCCGGGTCGCAGTAACGCAGGACCTCGGTCGCGGTGCCGGTCACGGTCAGCCGGCCGCCGATCGTCGCCGCCGAGGGCATCTTGGCGGTCAGCTTGGCACCGCTGATCTTCACGGTGGCGCCGCCGTAGCCGTACCACTCGTTCGGCACGTTCCGCAGGCCGACGGAGACCGGAGCCGGCCGGTCCTTGATCACGAGCGATCCCGCGCCGCGGACCTCGCGACCGACCGGGTAGTAATCGTTCATGGTGGGCGCGGAGGCGACCGGCACGTAGCGCGGCGGCTCCTCGGCCGGCAGATCGAGCGGGTCGCCGGGGTTGGGGTCGAGGTACCGGCCCGGCATCCAGGTCAGGACGATCGAGCCATCGACGCGCGGGACAGCACCGGTGATGACCGGCGGCACGGTGCGGTCGGTGTCGAACTCGGGCGAGTCGGCCGGCCCGCTGAGCTCGTCGTCGGCGGCGTCGACGACGGTGACCCGCACGATGAAGCTCTGGCCGAAGAGCCCGCTCGTCCCGATCGTCACGCGATCGGGTTGGCCGGGCTCGGTGAATCGGCTCGCGATCGCGAGTGCGGTGCCGTCCGGCGCCAGCAGGTCGATCTTGTTGCGGACCTCACCGGTCTCGGCCCAGGTGACCGCGAACTCCTCGTGGGCGGCGGAGACCCAGGCGAGGTGGACGTTCGCGGGCGCGGGCTCGGTGGGAGCCGAGGCCAGCAGGGCCGCGACGGCGGCGAGATCGAGGAGCACGCGGGGATCGTAACGACGCCCCAGCCTGATCGCGGCCCTCTTCGGGAAATCGGTGCGGGTCAGTCCGGCGGTTCGAGCAGCCTTGGGCGCAGGTGGCTCAGCGCGGCGTCCCGGGCGCGCAGGGCCAGCCGGCCACGGGCCTGCACCACGGCCGCCATGCGCCGGGTCTGGCGTACCACGCCGGCCGTCCGGGGACGGCGCAGCCGGTTGTAGGACTCGAGCGCGGCGACCAGGTCGTCGCCCGGCGCGGCCTGCCCGACCAGTGCGCGCAGGGTGTCGGCGTCCTCGAACGCGAGGCACGCACCCTGGCTGAGGTGATGCGGCATGGCGTGGGCGGCGTCGCCGAGCAGCACCACGCCGCCCGGTCCGGACGGGAACGTGTATGCCCGGGGCAGCGGCCGCAGCTCGCGCACCTCCCGCGGCACGAGCTCGGCGGCGTGGGTGGCGGCCAGCAGCTCCCCCACCGGCGGGTGCCAGCCGGCGAACCAGCGCCGCAGCAACGCGAGCTGGGTCTCGGGCGGTTCGGGGCGGGGCGCACCGGCGGCGGTCGCGACCCAGTAGACGCCGCCCCGGCCCGCGGCTCGCTCGCCCAGCGGGACCGCCGCGAAGCGGTATCCGGCGCCCAGCGTCTCACCGCCGGCAGCCTGGTCGGCGGCGAGCTTCGGCACCCGGAAGCCGGGGATGACCGCCTGCCAGGCGGCGAAACCGGAGCCGACCGCGGCCGACTCGGGAGCCAGGGCCCGCCGGATCGCGCTGTCGATGCCGTCGGCCGCGACGATCAGGTCAGCCTCGATCTCGGTGCGGCCGTCGCCAACCACCGGGCGCAACCGGCGGCCGGTGCGGATCGTGGTGACCGGGAAGCCGGTCCGGACCTCGACGCGGTCGCCGAGGCCGGCCACCAGCGCGTCGTAGAGATCTTCGAGGTGCACCGAGGACGGGCCGGTGGCCGCCCGCGGGGTGATCAACCACTGGCCGTCGGGGCGGCGCACCCCGCCGTCGGGCACCGGGGTGGCGATCGCCGACCAGCCGCCGTCCGGGTCGAGGGATTCCAGCGCACGTCGGCCGTTGGCCCACAGCACGAGGGCCGTGGGCGGGGCCGCGATCCGTTCGGCGCTCTCCAGCAGCACCACCGACCAGCCGGAGCGGGCCAGGGCGCCGGCGGTGGCGAGCCCGGCCAGGCCCGCCCCGACCACGACCGCGGTGGGCACGCCGGATCAGCGCTCGTCGGTTCGGGACTCCGGCTCGACGTCGCCGCCGGACTTGCCGTCGGGACCCGACCCGGCGGCCGCGCCGGTGGCCAGGACGGCCTCCGCGACCCCGGCCGGGCCGGCCGGATCGCGTTCCACCGGGTGACCGCCGGCGGCGATCTCCTCGGCCATGTCCGCGGGAGTGTCGGGCGGCAAGATCCCCGTCCGCCGGTAGGCGAGGAACCTCGCCTCGCTGACCACCTGGTAGTGCCTGGGCGTCTTCGCGCCCGGGTCGTCGACGCCGGTGACGTCGACCTGGGAGACGTCGCTCGCGGCGGACGGCTCGGGCGCGCTCTCGGGCGCGTCGTCGGGCACCACATAGGCACGCGGGCCCCGCACGACCAGGAAGTAGATGAGCGCGCCGAGGAACACGACGATCGAGGTGAAGACGTTGAGCCGGATGCCGAACAGGTGGTTGGCCTCGTCGACGCGGAGCATCTCGATCCAGAACCGGCCCACCGTGTACGCCATGACGTAGAGCGCGAACGCACGACCTCGGCCGAACTTGTATTTGCGGTCGACCAGCCATACCAGCAACCCGACGCCCAGGTCCCAGACCAGCTCGTAGAGGAACGTGGGCTGGTAGAGGTCGGGCAGCGTGACCG
>DASRYP010000567.1:0-5223 GCA_035687165.1 Actinoplanes sp.
CTGCTCAACTCGATGGACGCCGACGGAACCAAAGCGGGCTTCGACCTCGACCTGATCGCCGCCGTCCGCCAGGTGGTCGGCATCCCGGTGATCGCCAGCGGCGGGGCGGGCGCGGTCGAGCACTTCCCGCCCGCGGTGACCGCCGGCGCCGACGCGGTGCTGGCGGCGAGCGTCTTCCACTTCGGAGATCTGACGATCGGCCAGGTCAAACAGTCGCTGCGGGATGCCGGAAATCCCGTGCGCTGATTCTCTCAGCGGTCGTCGGCGAGGCGGTGGCGGTATTCGCGGACGGCCGCGTGGTAGGTCTGGTCGTCGAGGGTCCAGTCGGTGTCGCCGGGCTCGGTCGAGCGGTTGAGCTGGGTCTGCATCGTCATGACGGCCGAGGAGAGACCGCTGAACGGGCGCCCGCGCCACAACTGCTCGCCGGCCGGTGCCACCTCGACCAGATCGTCCTCGACGACGAGCAGGCCGGCCCCGGCCAGGCGCCGCATCGACTCCTCGAGCTCGCTGCGGCTGGGGATGCTGTGGTGCAGGAAATCGGCGGCGGCGAGCACGTCGGCGAGGCTGGCCCCGGCCATCGGCAGGGCGGCGTGCAGGGCCCGGTCACGCTCGAGGCGCTCGGCGATGACCGCGCTCACGAAGATCCAAGCGTCGTTCCACTGCCAGCCGCCAGCCCCCATGCGGCAATGATGCCGTGCCGTCGTGCCGCGGCAAAGCGAATGTGTCGCGATGATCACAAAGCTGTGACCGGTGATCTTGTCTGCTAAACCGAATCAGAGGGGCGAACCCTGCAGTCCTCAGTGGACACAAGCCGGGCATGAGTGAACGTGAGGGCCCGGTCCTCGCCGACGCGTACGGTGCACAGCGGCAGGAAAAGATGGACGAGCGGGCCGATGGCCAGAGCGTACGCAATCGTGCCGAGCCCGACCGTGCCCCCGAGCAGGAATCCCACCACCAGGACGAAAAGCTCGATCGTCGTACGCACCAAACGGATCGACAGCCGTGGGAAGCGGCCCACCAGGCCGGTCATCAGGCCGTCGCGCGGGCCGGGACCGAAGCGGCTGCCGATGTAGAGGCCGGTGGCCACGGCGTTGAGCAGGATGCCGCCGACGAGGTAACTGACCCGGGCCGGCATCGACCCGCCCGCGGGCAGCACGGCCAGAGCACCGTCCACCACGAAGCCGATCACGACGAGGTTGGCGATCGTGCCGAAACCCGGTCGCTGCCGGAGCGGGATCCAGAGCGCCAGGATCGGCAGGCCGAGCAGGATCACCACCCAGCCGAAGCTGACCCCGGTGGCCTTCGACAATCCCTGGTGGAAGACGTCCCAGGGATTGAGGCCGAGCGCCGACTCGACCATGAACGCCATGCTCACGCCGTAGAGCGCCAGCCCGACGAAGAGCTGGACGACGCGCCGGGTGAGACGACGATCTCCGCTGCCACTGAGTTCCATGAGTGCCACTCTGAGGGCCAATTGTGGGAAACTGAAGAGCCAATTTCCCGGAGGTGGCGGTGACGACGACGATACGCGGGGGCCAATTGGGCCGGCTGCTCGGTCAGTGGCATTCCCTGCCGGGCCGTCATCGCAGCCCCGACTACGTGGCCCTCGCGGCGGCTGTGCGGGGCCTGCTCGCCGACGGCCGGCTGCCTCTGGGCGTACGGTTGCCGGCCGAACGCGAGCTCGCCGAGTCGCTCGCGGTGAGCCGCACGACGGTCAGCGCCGCCTATCGCACGCTGCGCGAAACGGGACATCTGACCAGCCGGCGTGGCGCCGGCAGCTGGACCACCCTGCCGAACGGGCACCGGGTCGCGACCTCCGGACTGTGGGCGCCCGAGAACGACGGCAACGTGTTCGACCTCGGCGTGGCCGCCTCGGCCGCGCCGCCCGAACTGGTCCCGGCCGCCCGGGCCGCCGCCGACGATCTGCCGCGTTACCTGGGTAGCGCCGGATATCATCCGGCCGGCTTGATCGAGCTGCGCGAGGCGGTCGCGGCCGGTTACCGCGAGCGGGGCGTTGCCACCTCGGCCGAGCAGATCCTGATCACCGGGGGCACCCAGCAGGCGCTTGATCTGGTGCTCCGGCTGCTCGTCCCGCCGGGTTCGCCGGTTCTGGTCGAAGCGCCGACCTATCCCAACGCGCTGGCCGCGCTCTCCGCCCGGCGCGCGCGGATCAGCACACACGGACTGGACACCACGACCGGGTGGGACGGCGAGATGCTGCTCGGGGCGCTGCGTCAGACGCGCCCGCGACTGTCGTACGTGATCCCGGAGTTCCACAACCCGACCGGGCACCTGATGGCCACCGAGCTGCGGGAACGGCTGGTCGCCACGGCCCACAGCACCGGCACCGACCTGGTCGTCGACGAGTCCTGGGTCGACCTGCAGCTCGACGGGGACGAGATGCCCCCGCCGGTGGCCGTCTTCGACCGGCACTCGCGGGTGGTGTCGATCGGTGGGATGAGCAAGGCGTACTGGGGTGGGTTGCGGATCGGCTGGGTACGCGCGTCGGCCCCGCTGGCGCAGCGGCTCGCGGCGATCCGGGTGGGTGTCGACATGGCCAGCCCGGTGCTCGAGCAGCTCGTCGCGGTCCGCCTTCTGGAGCAGTCCGCGAAGATCGTCGGGGATCGCCGCGCCGAACTCCGCCGTCAGCGTGACGCCCTGGTGGCGGCGGTGGGCCTGCTGCTGCCGGAGTGGCGATTCGTGCCGCCGCCCGGCGGGGCGACCCTCTGGGCCGAGCTCGACGGGCCGATCTCCAGCGCGCTCGCCCGGGCCGCCGAGGACGTGGGGGTGCGCCTGGCGCCGGGTCCGCGCTTCGGGTTGGACGGCACGTTGGAGCGCTTCCTGCGGCTGCCGTTCACGCTGCCGCCGGAAGAGCTGACCGAGGCCGTACGTCGGATCGCGTCGGTGCGGCACGACCTGGAAAGCGCGCCGGGCCCGTCGTGGCGCACGCCCGCGGTGATCGCCTAGAACAGCTCGGTGCGGTCGCGCATGAGCAGGCTGCCCGGAATCTCGACCTCGCTGGGCGGGCCAGGTCGCGGCCGGTGCGGTTCGCGGCGGTGGTCGCCGGCAGGATCTGGGGAGCAAGGTCAAGCGGCCGGCGCCCGAACCGGCCCCGGCCGCTGCTCAGGCCTCAGATCTGCGCGAGCGAACCCGCGTACATCTTGTCGATCTGCTCGGCGAAATTGGTCTCGACCGAGCGCCGCTTGATCTTCATCGAGGGGGTGATCTCGCCGGCCTCGATGCTCAGGTCGCGGGGGAGGATCGCGAACTTCTTGACCGTTTCCCAGCGGTTGAGCTTGCCGTTGAGCTCCTGCACGTAACCGTCGACCATCTTCTCGGTCTCGGCGGCGGTGCAGATCTCCGCGTAGGTCTTGCCGGCCAGCGGGGTGCTCGCCGCCCAGCTCTTGATCGCGTCCTCGTCCAGCGAGATCAGCATGGTGACGAAGTTGCGGGCCTGGCCGACCACGACCGCCTGCGACGTGTAGGGGCAGACCGCCTTGAACATGCCCTCGATGGCGCTCGGGGCGATGTATTTGCCGCCGGACGTCTTGACCAGGTCTTTCTTACGGTCGGTGATCGTGAGGTAGCCCTCGGAGTCGAGCTCGCCGATATCGCCGGTGCGCAGCCAGCCGTCCTCGGTGAACGCCTCGGCGGTCTCCTGGGGCAGCTCGTGGTAGCCGCGCATGACCGGGCGGCCGCGCAGCAGCACCTCACCGTCCGACTCGATCTTGCACTCCAGGTCGCCGAGCGCGAGGCCCACCGTGCCGATCTTGAGCTGGTCGAGTCGGTTCACGAAGTTGGCCGCGCTGCTCTCCGTCATGCCGTACCCCTCCATGATCGGAAGGTTCGCGGCCGCGAAGAACTCGGCGATTTCACGGCTCAGCGGCGCCGAGCCGCTGACCAGCACACGCAGCCGGCCGCCGAGGCGGGTCTGCAGCTTCGAGAAGACCAGTTTCTCGGCGACCGCGTATTTCAGCTTCAGCGCGGTGGGCAGCGGCTGGCCGGCCTGCTGAAGAGCGACCTTCTGCTTGCCGATGGCGACCGCCCAGTGGAAGATCTTGGCCTTCGCGCCGCCACCGGCCAGCGCCGTGGTGACGGTCTTGTTGTAGACCTTCTCGAAGATGCGGGGCGCCGCGCACATCAGCGTCGGCTGCACGACCGAGAGCATGTCGACCAGCTTCTCGACGCGGCCGTCGACATATGTCGGCACGCCCACGTGGATGATGCCGCAGAGCAGCGTCTTGCCGAACGAATGCGACAGCGGCAGCCAGAGGTATTGCAGGTCGCTCGACTCGAAGAGGCCGAGGCTCTCCTGGGCGACGCCCTCCCACGTCCAGCCGGCGTGCAGCAACTGCACACCCTTGGGGCGGCCGGTCGTGCCGGAGGTGTAGATCAGGGTGGCGAGGTGGTCGGGCCCGATCGACTCGACGACCTCATCGATCAAGGTCGGCCGCTCGCGCAGGACGGCGGCGCCCCGCTCCTCGAGGTCGGCCAGCGTCATCTGCGGCGGCGTCGCACCCGCGTCGGCCGGCCCGTCGATGAGCACGACCCGCGTCACATCGGTGTCGAGGCCGGAGATCTTCAGCGCCTGCTTCGCGTTCTCGGCGATCAGCACCTTCGACCCCGAGTTGGCGACGATGTAGCCCGCGTCCTCAGGCTCGGTCGTCGGGTAGACCGTGGTGGTGGCGGCGCCCGCACAGTTGATGCCGAGGTCGGCCAGGACCCACTCGAAGCGCGTACCGGACAGGATCGCGACCCTGTCCTCAAGGCCGACCCCGAGGTCACGAAGGCCCGCCGCGATCGCCGAGGCGCGCTCGCCCACCTGCGCCCACGTGAACCAGACGAGGCCCGTGTCGTCGCTGTTCGGAACGGCGAACGCCTGACCGTGGGGAGTGGCGGCCACGCGCTGGAAGAACATGTCGGGGATCGACCGGTAGGGAACCTCGAGATCCATCGGCGCCGCCTTAGCTGCAGTGACTGGGGGATTTAACTTTCTTGTTACCGCGCAGGGTATTGGCACAGCGGCAGGAGGGCTAGTGCCACCCCGGCAGCGGCCGCGACCGGGATCCTTACCCCCAGTGTATCGACCGCCACACCGCACGTCTCACGCCGCGAAACGTGCCCGTAACGCGGGAGCGGCGAGGACCACCTCGGGGCGGGCGGTCAGGCGGGGGTCAGCTCTTTGCCGGCGCGCAGGTGGCGGATGGCGGGGGCGAAGGTGGC
>DASRYP010000568.1:0-3938 GCA_035687165.1 Actinoplanes sp.
ACGTCATCACGCACATCGACCACGGCCAGCGAACCGTCGCCGATGCCGTCGACCAGCAAGGCACCACGGCCGACCTGATGACCCGCCACGCCGGTGACATGACCGCCGCCACCAGCCAGATCAGCACCACCCTGGCTACCATCACCACGTCCGCCCAAACCACCGCCCACGCCGCCGCCGCGACCCGCGACTGCTCCGAACAAGTCAGTGCCACCGCCACCGACATCCACACACTCATCAGCCGCTTCCGCTACTGACCCGGACCCGGCGCTGTTGACCCGGACCGGCGCCGGCCGCGGCACGACCTGGCAGACCGGGCTCGACCGAGAACGATCTGACAACCCGGGTCGGTACGCTGCTCGGTCTGTCCAGCGGCCGACACTGCGGACGAAGCGGATGCGCTAGGGTCGGGCGGGCAAGGAAATGCCGTCACCGGGCGGGGGCCGAAGTGACCGAAGCCGTCCACCGTGCCTGGCCGCGAACCGCACGTCTCGACGCCCCGCAGATCATCGACCGGATCGCCGAGATCACTGGCGTCCGGCTGATCCTGGAAGGCCCGACGCCCGGCGGGGAGGTCGGCGCGGCCTTCGTGCGCTGGCCCGATGGCCGTCGGTCGGTGCTGACCGAGGGCCGGTCCCGCAGCGGCCCGCTCGTCGACCGGGCCCGCCGCGCCGGCGTCCCCACCGCCCGCCAGGAACTGGCCGCGCACGTCGACGGTGCCCGCGTCATCGTCCAGCAACGGCTGCCCGGTGCCCCGCCCGACATCGTCGACGACCACCTCGTACGGCAGATGCTCGCCCTCAACGACCGCCTCGCGGGCCTGCTCGCCGACGTGCCCGCCCCGAAACCCAGCGACCTCTACCTGACCGGCGACGGGCCCGGGTTCTGCCTGCACGACCCGCTCGCCGACTACAGCCTCCGCAGCGCCGCACTGCTCGAGCGGGTCCACGCCGTCGGCGCCGAATCCGGCTCGGTCATGGTCGGCGACGACCTCGTGCACCTGGATTTCCACCCCGGCAACGTGCTCGTCGACGGTGGCCGCGTCACCGGCCTGATCGACTGGGACGGCGCCACCCGCGGTGATCGCCACTTCGACCTGGTCACCCTGCGGTTCTGGCTGACCGGCCGGGCGCGCACGCTGACCGCCCCGATCGACCAGCGCCTCACCGGCCTCTCCACGCGGCGCCGCGACGCGTACTGGGCGCACATGAGCCTGCGCATGGTCGACTGGTCGATCCGGCACCACGACGCGGCCGCCGTCGACCACTGGCTCACCGTCGCCGAGTCCGGTTTCACCGCTTGACGGGCTCATACCGCTCGCCGGTCCACACCGCCTGACGATCGACACCCCGAAGGGAGTACACGCCTGCCCGCGCGGCTGCGGCCTGGTCGTCGCCGACCAGGAGGGCAGCCGCCCCCGGGAAACGGCCCGGGGGTCACCGAACGTAGCGGCTCGGATGGCTGCTGCGACGATGCGGGGCGGCCGCACGGGTGATCCGTGACGCCGTGCCGGTCATGCGAGCATTGGCGGCCTCATGGACAGCATCCCCACCTCGCGAACCCCCCTCATGTGGCGGTTCATGCTCGTGCTCGCACGCATCATCGTTCTCCCGCTGTGCCGGCTGCGCGTCTCGGGCGACATCCCCGCCGCGCTGCGCGCCGGCCCCCTGATCCTCGCGGCGAACCACGTCAGCCCGTTCGACCCGGTCGTGATGACCGCCGCCTGCCACAAGGCGCGCATCGCCCCGCGGATCCTGGCCACCGGCGGCATCTTCGACGCCCCCGTCGCCGGGGCCGCCATGCGCGCCGCCGGGCACATCCGCGTCGACCGCAACACCACCCACGTCGCCGACGCCCTGCCCGCCGCCGCCCAGGCCCTGCGCGACGGCGCCCTCGTGCTCGTCTACCCCGAGGGGCGCATCGGCCTCGACCCCTGGATGTGGCCCGAGCGCGGCAAAACCGGCGTCGCCCGCATGGCCGCCCTCTCCGGCGCCCCCGTGCTGCCGGTCGCCCAGTGGGGCGCCCACGCCGTCCTGCCCTACGAGACCCCGAAGAACATCGGGCGCTCGATCCTGCGGGCCCTGCGCCACCGCCCGGTCGTCCACGTCCGCTTCGGCACCCCCGTCGACCTGACCGGGGTCACCGGCACCGCGGGCGCCCAGGCGATGCAGGCGACCCGCCGCATCATGGACGGCATCCACGACACCCTCGCCCCGCTGCGCCCCGACGAACCCGAACTGCCGCACACCATCGACACCACCCGCACCCACGACACCTCCCGGGTCCGCCCGCGCCGCGCCGCGGCCGAGCACGTCACCCGGCAATGAGATGACGGCCCGGCCGCGCCGTCACGGCGTCTCGCCGAGCTCGGCCAGCCGGGCCTCCACCTCGGCCAACTCGGCCCGCAGCCGGGCCGCCTGCTCCTCGGCCCCGGCCCGCTCGGCGGACAGGATGTGCTCAACCGCCTCCTGCACCCCCGGCACGTCGATCAGCGACACCATCCGCAACGCCTCGGCCGGACGGATCACGTAGGGCTTCGCCAAAGCCTTCGAACCCTGCGACGCCGCCACCGTCCACTCGCCCTCGCCGTAGGCCAGCGTCACCGTCAACCCCGGTGGCGGCTTCGGCTTGGCCGACCGGCCCACAGCCTTACGAGGCACCGGTACGCTCGCTGCCTCCTCGCCGACCGCGGGCTTCGCGGCAGGCTGCGACCCGTTGCCGGCCGCCCCCGTCGCAGAAGCCGGCGTCGGCTGGTCGAGCACGAACGCCGGGCCAGCCGGTTTCTCCTCGACCACGGGCGCGGGCGCCACCTTCTTCGCCACCGCACCCCGCGGCGCCACCCGCAGATCAGCGGGGGAGAAGGGCAGCTCGTCACGCCCGAACCGCACCACCACCCACTCGTCGGACTCCGCCGGATCACCCAGCTGGATCACCTGACCGATCTGCCCGGCCATCTGTCCCGCCGCGTCGGTGAACTGGACCCGCGGCTTACGCCCCGCACCCAGCCCGTCCCGGATCACTTGCAGCTCATCGGTGCTCAGCCCCGCCATCGCCCTGCCCCTCACCCATCTTCGAACATTTGTATGACTCTTTTATCAGGCCCCACCGACAATTCAGCGCCCGGGGGTAAAGACGACACGCGGCGCACAAGTCAGCACGGGCAGGGTGAACTCACCCCGCGCGGCCTCCGGGCGACTCGCGAGGAATACCCGGATCCAGCCGCGCATGGTCAGGGCGGTGCTCGGCACAAGCGACCGCCGCCGCAGCACCGAAGGACAGACGAATCACGCGCACACCGTATCCGCGGCGGTCAGTGGAACAGCTTCAGACCCACCACGCCCGCGACGACCAACAGCAACGACAGAACCCGTGGCACACTCGCCGACCCGCCCAGGAACACCGTCCCGGCCAGAGCCGTGCCCACCGCACCGATACCGAACCCAACGGCGTACCCCGTACCGATGGGAATGCTCTTCAGGCTGTAATCCAGGCCCACCATGCTGGTCCCAGCACCGACGGCAAATCCAGAAAACCAGTGATCCCCGCGACCTGCACCCGCCACACCCTTGCCTAAAACCCGGCCGTGCACCAGAACCGAAGAATGAAGTGGATCGCCCTCAGCACCGCCATCGTCTCCGAGGTCAGCGCCAGCCTCGCCCTGCGCGCCGCCGTCGACCACCCCGGCTGGTACGTCCTCGTCGTCGCCGGCTACACCGCCGCGTTCATCCTGCTCTCCGTCGTCCTGCGCCTCGGCATGCCGATCGGCGTCGCCTACGGCATCTGGGCGGCCAGCGGCGTCGCCCTCACCGCCCTGGCCGCCGCCGCCCTCTTCGGCGATCCGCTCACCTGGCTCATGGCCCTCGGCTTCGCCGCCATCATCGGCGGCGTCCTGCTCATCGAACTCGGCTCCCACCCGGCCCAGGCCACCCGATGAGCTA
>DASRYP010000569.1:0-2604 GCA_035687165.1 Actinoplanes sp.
CGTCGATGACGATGCGCACCCGCATCGGGCGGTCCCGCAGGTGCTTGACCGCGCCGCCGACGTACGCCAGCCAGCCGATCCGCTTCTTGGCGGTCTCGGACGTGCCGGCCAGCATCTCGGCGTCGAAGCCCATCCCGGCCATCACCACGAAGCAGCGGTCGCCGCAGACGCCCACGTCGATCCGGCGACGGCCGCCCTCGATCGCCACCTGCACCCCGGTCGCCGGGTCGGCGCCGAGGCCGAGGTTCGCCGCCAGCAGGTTGCCGGTGCCGGCCGGGAGCACGGCCATCGTCACGTCCGAGCCGGCCAGCGCGGTCACCACCGCCATCACGGTGCCGTCGCCGCCACAGGCGAAGACAAGTTCGGCCCCGGCCCGTACGGCCTGCTTGGCCTGGCCCTGTCCGGGGTCCTCCGGAGTGGTCTCGTACCAGGCGGGTTCGGGCCATCCCGCGTTCGCCAGCCCCTCGCCGATGATCCGGCGCAGATGGTCCATGTCGGGCACTTTGGTGGGGTTCACGACGACAGCACTGCGGGGTCCGGTCACGCGCTCATAGTGCCCGAGGTGGGGACCACCCGAAACGCTGTCGCTCTTCTGTACCGTGAGCGTCGTGATTACGACGACGGTCACCTGGTGGGGACACAGCACCGTGTGGCTGTCCGATTCCGGAAGGTCCTTGCTGACCGACCCGGTGCTCAGCGACCGCATCGCCCACCTGAGGCGGATGGCCGGCCCCACCCCCACGCTCCCCGGCGTCCCTGACGCGGTCCTCCTGTCCCACCTGCACGCCGACCACTTCCACGTGGCGTCCCTGCGCAAGATCGGCGGCACCCCGAAACTGATCGTGCCGCGCGGCGCCGGCAATTTCGTGGTCCGCTCGCTGGGGGTCGAGGCCGCCGCCCGGACGGTCGAGTTGGCGCCCGGCGAAGAGACGACGGTCGGTTCGGTACGGGTCCGCGCGGTCCACGCCGCCCACGACGGCAGCCGCGGCCCGTGGTCCCGCGACCGGGCGATCGCCATCGGCTTCGTCGTCGAGGGCGCGGCCCGCACCTGGTTCGCCGGCGACACCGGCCTCTTCGAGGAGATGTTCGACCTGGCCCCGCTCGACCTGGCCCTGATCCCCGTCGGCGGCTGGGGCCCCACGCTCGACTCGACCCACCATCTGGACGCGGCCGACGGCGCCGAGGCGCTGCGCCGCTCCAAGGCCAGCTGGGCGGTGCCGGTGCACTACGGCACGCTGTGGCCGATCGGCCTGGGCCGGGTGCGCTCCCACATGTTCCGCGACCCCGGCGAGCAGTTCGCCCGATACGCGCTGCGCAAGGCCCCCGACTCGCGGGTGCGGGTGCTGGCCCAGGGCGAGACCCTGACGATCGGCCGCCCCGCGTGACGGCCACCCTGGGCACTCTGGCCTGGCTCTTCGCGGTAGTGGCGTTCGGCGCGATCATCCCGGTCGTCCCGACGGGCGCGGCGGTCAGCGGAGCCGCGGCCCTGGCCTTCCACGAGCACCATCCGCTGACCATCGTCTTCGTCATCGCCGCCGGTGCGGCCGGAGCGTACGTGGGCGACCTGGTCATGTACGCGATGTGCCGCCTGGGCGGTGAAAGCCTGGCCAAGCGCCTGCGCTGGTTGCGCGACGAGGAACACCTGATCTCGGTCAAGGAACGCCTGAGCCACCGGCAGATCCCGGTCCTGCTGGTCTCCCGCCTGATCCCCGGCGGGCGCGTTCCGGTGCTGCTGGCGGCGGCCTTCCTGGGCATGCCGTGGCGCACGTTCGTGGTGGCCAACGCGCCGGCCTGCGGCCTGTGGGCGAGCGTCTACGCGGGCATCGGGGTGGCGGGCGGGTCGATCTTTCCCGAGCCCTGGCAAGGCGTGGTGGCGGCGGTCCTGCTGATCCTCGTCGTCAACCAGGCGATCTCCTGGATCACCAAGCGTCGCGAGGCCCGCAAGCCGGCCGCGCAGCCCAAGGCCGCCGACCCCCAACTCCGCGAGGCCCCAGGCAATCCCGGCTGAGTTCCTCGGCCTTGGTCGCCGGTCAGTACTTCAGGTGTTGGCGGGTCAGTTTGGCGACCTTTTGGACGACGGTGATGCCGCTCGACATGGTGCTGTTGCCGTGGGACAGGACGGCGATCGAGACGTCGGTGTTCGGGCCGGTGACGCGGCCGACCGAGTTGATGATCCAGCGGTAGTTCTCGGTCGAGCGGGCCAGCCAGCCGTTCTTGACCGTGAACTTCTCGCCGCCGCGGGCTACGGCCGGCACGCCCCAGTTCTGGCTGTCGTCGACGGTGCTCATCAGGGTGTAGGCCAGTTCGCGCGAGTCGGCGTCGAGCGGCCCGGACTTGTCGACCAGGTCGGCGAGCAGCTTGACCTGGTCGTTCACGGTCGTCCTGGTCAAACCCCAGGAGCTGCTGACCTTGGTCTGGGTCAGGCCCAGTCGCTTGTTGCAGGCGCCGACTCCGGTGGCCCGCCCGAGCCGGCTGAACAGCGATGTCGTGGCGTCGTTGTCGCTCCGCCGGATCATGCGTTTGGCCAGCGACAACTCGGTCGGGGTGAGATCGCGGCGGGCGTCCTGGGCCTGGAGCAGCAGGCACGCGAGCACCTGGACCTTG
>DASRYP010000570.1:0-5632 GCA_035687165.1 Actinoplanes sp.
GACCTGCTCGGCATCGTCGGGTTGATCCCGGCGCTCGGCATGCTCGTCGCGCTCTGGTGGGCGTACCGCACCGGCGGTCTCGGCGGTCTCGCCGTGGGGCTGGTCGTCTCGGTCCCGGTCGGCACGGTCGTCTCCTGCCTCTACCTGGCCGGTCTGCGCTGGGCCGTCCTGCCCCGGCTGCGGCCCGGCACGTACCCCGTCGAGAGCATGACCTACCTGCGTAAGTGGCTCTCCGACGGCATCATGTCGGTGAGCCGGGCGCTGCTGCTGCCGGTCTACACGACCCTGTTCCTGCCGCCGTGGCTGCGCCTGATGGGCGCCAAGATCGGGCCCCGGGCCGAGTTGTCGACGGTCTGGAGCCTGGCCCCCGAACTCGTCGATCTCGGGCCGGAGAGCTTCTTCGCGGACGGCTCGATCATCGGCGGCCGACGGACGTTCGGTGGTCGCTGCCAAGTGTCGGCCAACCGGGTCGGCGCCCGCAGTTTCGTCGGCAACGGCGCGATCCTCCCGGTCGGGCACAGCCTCGGCGACGGGTGCCTGCTCGGCGTCCAATCGGTGACTCCGGCCGTCGCCACGCAACCGTTGGACCAGGCCGAATGGCTGGGCTCGCCCGCGTTCCGGCTGGCCCACCGGCCGAAGGTCGGCGACTTCAGCGAGGCGCAGACCTACCGGCCGACCGCCAAGCTTTACGCCCAGCGGACCGTGGTCGACGCGCTGCGCATCCTCATCCCCGGCTACCTCGGCCTGGCCGCGCTGGTCGGCTGGGTGGCGACCCTGGCCGTGGTGTCCCCGTACGGCGTCGGCGCCGTGCTGTTCACCGCCCCGTTCGCCGGTCTGGTCACCGCCGTGCTCCTCGCGCTCGTCGTCGCCGGGCTCAAGAAGGCGGTCATGGGCACGTTCAAGCCCGAGATCAAGCCGCTCTGGTCGCCCTACGTGTGGCTGAACGAGATGGTCAACGGCGCGTACGAGTCAGTGACCGCGCCCTTCGTGGCTGGCCTGCTGGGCACGCCGTTCGCCGCCCCGGTCCTGCGCCTGATGGGTTGCAAGATCGGCCGGCGGACGTTCCTGGCGACCACGCTGTTCTCGGAGTGGGACCTGGTCGAGATCGGTGACGACGTGGCGCTCAACCACGGCGTCGTGATCCAGAACCACCTCTTCGAGGACCGGGTCTTCAAGAGCTCGCGCCTGACCATCGGTTCCGGGGCCAGCGTCGGCAACATGACCGTCGTCCTCTACGACTCGGTCATCGAGCCGGGAGCAGTCGTCGGTCCACTGTCGCTGCTGATGAAGGGCGAGACCCTGGCCGCCAAGACCCGCTGGCTCGGCATCCCCACAGCGCCGGTGTCCTGACCGGCGACGCCGACGGCCCGGCCCGGATCCTGACCGATCCGGCTCGGCCGGTCGTGCGGCCGCTTCTCCTTGACGTAGGGCCCGCAAAACGTTCTGAGGGCCCTACGTCCTGGCATTCGTGTCGATCTCGCAGGTGAGAGCCGTGGAATCCGGACATTGGCGAGGCGGTCGGCCCCCGCGGACCGCGAACTCGACGTTGACCCTCCCGGGGGCCGTCGGTAACCTTCCTCACGTCATGAGCATGCCGCTGCGTCCCAGTGACCCGATTCGGCTAGGGGCATACGACCTGATCGGCCGTCTGGGTCAGGGCGGCATGGGCACAGTGTTCCTCGCCCGCGGCGCTGACCAGGCCCTGGTCGCCATCAAGATGATCCGGCCCGAGTTCGCCGACGACCCGGAGTTCCGTGGCCGGTTCCGCAGCGAGGTGAACCGGGCCCAGCAGGTGCCACCGTTCTCGACCGCCGCCGTGCTGGACGCCGATCCCGAACACACTCCTCCCTACCTGGTCGTCGATTACGTCGACGGGCCGTCGCTGACCGCGCTGGTGGACGAGCGGGGGCCGCTGTCCGGCGCCGCCCTGCAGAGCGTGGCCGTCGGCATCGCCACCGCGCTGACCGCGATCCACGGCGCGGGAGTGATCCACCGGGACCTCAAGCCCGGCAACGTGCTGTTCGCCCTCGGCGGCATCAAGGTGATCGACTTCGGCATCGCCCAGGCGTTCGAGGCGACGAGCCGGCACACCCGCACCGATCAGATGATCGGCACGGTCGCTTACATGGCGCCGGAACGGCTCGACGCCGCGTTCGGCCAGGAGATGTCCCCGGCGGCCGACATCTTCGCGTGGGGTGCGGTGATCACGTACGCGGCGACCGGCCGTACCCCGTTCGGCGGCGAGTCACCGACCGTGACGGCCATGCGCATCGTCTCGCAGCCGCCGGAGCTGGCGGGTGTGCCGGAGCCGCTGCGCGGAGTGGTGGAAGGCACGCTCGCCAAGTATCCCGAGCACCGCCCGACCGCCCGCGAACTGCTCGACATGTTGCTGGACAGCCCAACGCGGTCGATCCGGTCGACGCCCGCGGTGATGCCGCCGCCGGACGACGTCGTTCCCCTCCCGCAGCCGCAGCCGCAGCGGCAGCGGCAGCCGAAGCGGCAGCCGAAGGCCGGTCGGCGCGTGGCAGGGGCTGCCGCAGCCGTGGCCGGGCTCCTGACGGTCGGCCTGGTCGGCGCCCATCAGTCGCACCTGTTCGCCGACCCCTCGCCGGCCGCCGGTGGTTCTCCGAGCCCGTCCGCCGTCGCACCGGCGGTGGACCCGCTCACCGCGATCCTGGCCGGGGACCGCCGATTCTCGATCCGGCTCGGCGCCACCGATCGATATTTCATGCTGGACCGCAACGGTGGAGAGCTGGACCTCTCGGACGGCAACGGTTCGCAGTCGCAGTTCGTTCTGAAGCCGGTGGGCGTCGACTACCTGATCCGCTCGCTGAGCAACGAGGGGTACGCCGGCCCGGAGGTCTGCCTCGGCGTCAAGATCGACCCGGAGCGGTCGGCCGCACCGCTGGTCGGCGCCGGCTGCCGGCCGACCAAGGGCACGCTGTTCTCGGTCTCCGACACCGGCCGCAAGGACGCCAAGGGCCGGTCCGTCTACAGCATCCGCAACGAGTACGGATGGGTGTCGTGGAACGCCGACACCAAACGGTCGGACGTCACCGAGGTCGGCGAGCCCCAGTTCGCCGACAAATACACGTTTGTCGACCGCGGCGAGCGCTGAGGAGATCGAGATGCACCGCGCCTCCCGCCCGGCGATGGCGGCTGCCTGCATCGCCGCCCTGACGGCCTGCGGTAACAGCACTCCCACGGCCGAACCGTCCCGATTGGCCGAACCGTCCGGATTGGCTGAACCATCTCGATCGGCCGCGCCGTCGCGGTCCCCGTCCGCGGTGCCGTCGGCCAGTAGCCCGAAGCTGGTCGACGCCAACGTGTCCGAGCTGAAGAATTTCGCGATCGACCTCGGCGTCCCGGTCGTGATCGTCCTGACGCTCGACTCGGGCGGCGAATACCACCTCCGGTCGCACCCGGACGGCTCCGCGGACTTCACCGGGACTGCCGTCACCGAGTCCACCCGGATGAGGATCGACCCGGCCAAGGTCCGCAAGCGCACGGCGGCGAACAAGAACCACGTTGCGATCGCCGCGTCGCCCAAGGTCGCTGCAGCCGGACCGGCGTCGTGCCTGACGGACAAACGTGAGGCTGTACTCCGGATGGAGCCCTGCCGGCCGGGCGACGCCACCCAGTCGTGGCAGCTGACCCCGGCGGGCGATTCGGGCCTCTTCGAGCTGACCGGCCCCCACACTGCCATCCGCAGCGAACGGGGACCGGTGATCAAGGAGGGCGGATGGACCGCGTTCCAGACGATCGCGGTCACCCCTTAGCGTTGTGCGGAGGAGAGTCGAACCGCGCCGTTGCCCCCACTCCAAAACAGACGCTGAGTGGTCCGATCCGTGGATGGGGTTCGGGGTTGATCCGTGCGGTTGGGTTGAGGGTGTGCTGATCGGTTCGGGGGCGTGGTTGTGTTGCTGCTCTGTCCAGCGTGCTCGGTTCCTGGTCGGCGGGTGTGGTGCTGCGGTGTGTTCGTGGTGTCGCGTTGTTCTGTTCGGAGGCTGGTCAGGTGGCGTAGACGGCCCGCCGGAGAGTGAGCCACGGGTGGGCGCGGGCCAGTCAAGCGGTCCTTTTGTGACATTCGAGGCTGCCTGGCCCGCCGTCCACGTCACATTGCGTCACCGTGCGTCACAGTCGATACTAGCGTCAGAGGGTTCGCTGCTGCGGGTGAGTTGGTTCGTCTTTCTCGGCTGGGAATTGCTTTGGTGTTTGGTTAAGCAATTGGTTGAGATCGGTTCTGAATGGTTTCCGAGGTTGGCATGATCGGCTATTAGCGGGTGGTGTGTGGGCGCGGGATAATCGTTGCATGCGGTACCAGCAGCTTCAGTTTTTTACCCGGCCGGAAACCGCTGCGATGCGTGACCGCACGAAAGCGCGTAACTATTCTCCGGAGAAGGAGGAATTCCGGCGGGATCATGCGCGTCGGCGGCGGTGGGGTCTTGTTCGGCGGCATGCGCAGAAGTTGTGCCGGTCGCACGGGTGTACCGGGACGTGCGCCGAGGTGGGTCTGCATGATTTCGCCGAGGCTGTGCCTCCGCTGATCTGGCCGGACGACGCGATCTACACACAGCGTCCAGCACCAAGAGCGCCAGCAGCGCCAGCAGCGCCAGCAGCGCCAGCAGCGCCAGCAGCGCTAAGAGCACCGGGAGCACCAAGAGCGCCGGAATCACCAGCAGCACCGCCGGCACCGCCGGCACCGCCGGCACCGGGGGCACTGCCGGCACCGGGGGCACCGGGGGTGCCGGGGGTGCCGGGCCGGTTCGTTGCGGACGGGCGAGACCTGCGGTCAGGTAGCGGACAGCGGGGCTCTCGGCCGGTACCGGGCGGCGGGGTAGGCGCCGTGCGGCGGGCGGGAACCGAAACGCGTATCGAGCCCGCACGCCGGACAGAAACCGCTGCTCACACCGCACCGGCACGTCGGGTCGAGCCCGCATGCCAGCAGGCCGAACCGGCACGCCGGGCCGAGTCCGAACGCCGGGCCGAGTCCGAACGCCGGGCCGAATTTGCACGCCGAGGTGGGGCAGTGGTACCGCCCCACGCCGAGGCCGCCGGGCACGTGGGTGGCCTCGGTCAGGATGAGTCCGGTTGTCGCCCGGCGCTCGCTCGGCCGACAATATCGGCCACGGGCCGCCGCATCCCGGCCGGTCACGTCGACACTGGCCGACTCACCGAGGACTCCCTGCACGGCGGCGTGCATCCATCGGCAGAAGCCGGTCCGCGACAACAACCTTGCTTCGGGCGGCAACGGAGTACAGCGTACCTCGACAACACATCCCTGGCGCGGCAGATACTACCAGGCAAGAGGGCTGGCACTCTTCACTTCGGGACCAACCCGCGCCGACCCGAGAAAGGGGAATTCATCCCCCGACGGCCGGACGTAAAGGAAAGGTCACCCCCGCGTTACTCCTGCCGCTGTTCGCAGCGTGGTGGGCAGTTCTTGCCAGCGGCGACAATAGCCTTTCGCTGACCTGGCCGGACGCATTCGCATCGACTGATGCGTAGGTCGATCATGCCTTCCTACCGGTTCGGGCATCACGTGCCGTAGTCGTTCTCGCGTCGGCCGGTCCGAGCGTCAAACCTGGGTGAGGGCTGGCCGCAGTGCGTGTACGGCTCCCGACGGCGGTCT
>DASRYP010000571.1:0-5718 GCA_035687165.1 Actinoplanes sp.
ACGGTGTTCGGTGGGCTGGGCTGGATCACGGTCGGCGAGATGGGGGTCTTCATTGGCTTCGTCGCCGTTGGCCTGCTGTACGCCTGGCGCAAGGGAGTGTTGGTGTGGACGTGACCGAGCCTGAGCCGGTCGGCTTGGGCATGCCGACGGTCGGACCGCTCCAACAACTGGCGCCCAAGCCGGCGCGCTACCTGCTCAACTGGGGCCGCAAGTACTCACTGTGGGTCTTCAACTTCGGGCTGGCGTGCTGCGCGATCGAGTTCATCGCGTCGAGCATGAGCCGGCACGACTTCATGCGCATGGGCGTCATCCCGTTCGCGCACGGTCCCCGCCAGGCCGACCTGATGGTCGTCTCGGGCACGGTCACCGACAAGATGGCGCCCGCCATCAAGCGGCTCTATGACCAGATGCCCGAGCCGAAATACGTGATCTCCTTCGGCTCCTGCGCAAACTGCGGCGGCCCCTACTGGGACTCCTACTCGGTGACCAAGGGCGTCGACCAGATCATTCCGGTCGACGTCTATGTGCCGGGCTGCCCGCCGCGGCCCGAGGCCCTGCTGCACGGCATCCTGCGCCTCCAGGAGAAGATCGCCGCCGAGCAGTCCGGACCCGGCGGCGTCTCCCGGCCCGACCCGCTCGGCCCGGGCCGCGGCGCCCCGACCGGCCGTGCCGCGGCCGCGCTCACCGCGCCGATCGTGCCCCCACCGGCGGCAAGGGGGGACTAATGTCCGCAGCATGACCGGACAGTCGCGCGCGGGCTTCATCATCGACGTCCTCACCAGGGAGTTCGGCGATCTGATCGCTGTCGATCCGGCCGCCTTCCGGCGCAAGTTCCGCAAGATGGCCGCGTCGCCGTTCGCCTTCTACCGGGGCAGCGCCTCGCTCTTCTACGCCGACCTGACCGCGGGCTACGCCGACGACAGCTTCCTCGACGAGCGGACCAGCCGGGTGTGGATCCACGGCGACCTGCACGCCGAGAACTTCGGCACCTACATGAACTCGTCCGGCCAGCTCGTCTTCAACGTGAACGACTTCGACGAGGCGTATGTCGGGCCCTTCTCCTGGGATCTCAAGCGGTTCGCCGCGAGCGTGGCGCTGATCGGCTACCAGAAAGCCCTCTCCGACGACGACATCACGCAGCTGGTCACCGGGTTCGCCCGGTCCTACCTGACCGAGCTGCGCGCGATCGCGCAGGGCGGCGACGACGCGATCGGCTCGATCACCCTCGAGAACGCCGACGGCGTGCTGCGGCGGGTGCTTCAGGAGGCACGGCTCAACACCCGCATCGACCTGCTCTCGTCGCAGACCATGATCGAGGACTACGAGCGCCGCTTCACCCTCGCCGACGGCGTCTTCGAGGTCGACGAAACCACCGGCGCCTCGGTGCGCGAGGCGTTCGGCCGCTACCTGCGGACCCTGCCCGAGAGGACCCGGCCGGTCTCGACCTCCATCAAGGACATCAAGCTGCGTAAGGGCGTGGGCATCGGCTCGGCCGGTCTGCCCTCCTACAACCTGCTGCTCGAGGGGCACACCCAGGCCCTCGAGAACGACGTCATCATCTATCTGAAGCAGGCGCAGGTGCCGGCCGTCGCCCGCTGGATCGACGATGAGCGCGTCCGGTCCTACTTCCACCATCAAGGCCACCGTACGGCCGAGTCGCAGCTCGCGCTCCAGGCGCACGCCGACCCCTGGGTCGGGTACACCACGCTGGACGGCGTCGGTCAGCTGGTCGCCGAGGTCTCGCCCTACGCGTCCGACCTCGACTGGTCCGACGTCAACGAGCGCGACGAGCTGACCGGCGTCATCGCCGACCTGGGCCGCGCCGTGGCCCGCATGCACTCGGTGGCCGACGACGAGTCCAGCCACGACCTGGTCGACTTCTCGACCGAGGAGGCGATCGTGGCGGCCGTCGACAAGGACGAGGCCGGTTTCGTGCGCCACCTGGTCCACTTCGCCCACCGGTACGGCGACCAGGCCCGCGAGGACCACCAGGACTTCGTCGACGTCTTCCGCAACGGGCGCCTGCCCGGCCTCTGAAGCGTCGGCCGGATCATAGGATGACCCCATGACGCCTGAAGAAGTCGGCGAGCGCCTGGTCGCGCTGCTGACGGACGACTCGCCGGACGCGCCTCCGGGCGAGATCGTCGCCGGTCTCTCGGGCGGCGGCCCCGGCCACGAGCGCGCCGTGCTCGACGTCCCGGTGGCCCGCTGGTGGGAGACTGTGGGGACGGCCAAGCACAACGGCGCGCTCGGCTGCGACTTCTTCGACTGGCTCTCGGCCGTCGACGAGGGTGACGAAGGCTTCCGGGTCGTCGCCCACCTCTACTCCACCCGCCGTCGCCATGCCCTGCTGCTGCGCGCGCTCGTGCCCCGCGACAACCCGGTCGTCGAGTCGGTGGTCGAGCTCTTCCCCGGCGCCGAGTGGCACGAGCGGGAGACCTACGAGATGTTCGGCATCACGTTCGCCCGCCACCCCGATCTGCGGCCGCTGTTGCTGCCGCCCGGCTTCGAGGGCCACCCGCTGCGCAAGGAATTCGTGCTGGCCTCCCGCGTGGCCAAGGCCTGGCCCGGTGCCAAGGAGCCCGGCGAGTCCGAGGCCGGCACGGCGAAACGCGCTCCCATCCGCCCGCCCGGCGTCCCCGACCCGAACGAGTGGGGCCCGAAAGCCGGCCAGGCCGAACCTGCCCCGGCCCGCCCGGCCCGGCCCGTCCGCCGCACCCCGCCACCGACGTCAGCCGTCCCGGAAAAGTTAGCTGCCCCGCCGACGTCAGCCGCCCCGGAAACGCCAGCTGCCCCGGCGCCGCCGGCTGCTCCGCCGCCGGCGCCCCCGCGGGCCGACGAGGACGGCGCCTGATGCCGCTCTGGCTCGATCTCGTCGTCCGGGTGGTCGCCGTGGTGGTGGCCTTCCTGGTGCTCCCGCTCGTGGTCGGCCAGGCCGAGCACAAGGTGATGGCCCACATGCAGGGCCGCCTCGGCCCGATGTACGCGGGCGCGTTCCACGGCTGGGCGCAGCTCGTCGCCGACGGCGTGAAGTTCGTCCAGAAGGAGGACATCGCCCCGGGCGACGCCGACCTGCGGGTGTTCCGGCTGGCCCCGATCGTCGCCCTGTTCCCGTACCTGCTGGTCCTGCTCGTCATCCCGCTCGGCCCGAACGGTCTCGTCGCCCAGGGGCTCGACGTGGGCTTGTTCTTCGTGCTCGCCGTGCTCGGCATCGGCGTGCTGGCCGTGCTGATGTCCGCGTGGGCCTCCGCGAACAAGTACAGCCTGCTCGGCGGTCTGCGCGGCGCGGCCCAGCTCCTCGGCTACGAACTGCCGCTGGTGCTCGCCGCGGCCAGCGTCGCGATGGCGGCCGGAACGCTGAGCCTGCCCGGCATCGTCGAGGCGTGGCGCCCGTGGTGGCTGCTCTGGCAGGCCCCGGCCGCGATCGTCTTCTTCGTCGCCGGCCTCGCCGAGATCCGCCGCCCGCCCTTCGACATGCCGATCGCCGACTCCGAGTTGGTCTTCGGCTACATGACCGAATACACCGGTCTGCGTTTCGCGTTCTTCCTGCTCGCCGAGTACGTCGGCATCGTCGTCATCGCTGCCCTGACCACTGTGCTCTTCCTCGGCGGCTGGCACGGCCCGTACGCCGAGCACCTCGGCTGGCTCTGGACGCTGGTGAAGATCTTCGCCGTCTCGTTCGTGATCATCTGGTTCCGCGTGGCCTACCCCCGCCTCCGCGAGGACCAGCTGCAACGTTTGTGCTGGCTGATTTTGGTGCCGGTGGCGCTGGGTCAGCTCGTGCTGACCGCGGTCGTGAAGGTGCTCCTCTAGCGTCAGCGGTTGCGCGGCCGGATGCTCCGCAGCGGAATCTCGATCGGCCACGGCCGGTCGAGCCTGATCGTGTCGTCGCCGGTGCAGGTGCCGACCGGCTCGTAGATCTTGTCGGTCAGCTCGTAGGCCGTCACCGACAGGTCATTGCTGGTCTCGATCAGCCAGTAGAACGGGATCCCGGCCTGGGCGTAGAACGCCGGCTTGGTCACCCGGTCGACGCTGGTGGTGCCCGGCGAGACGATCTCGGCCGCGAGCACGACGTCGTCAGCGGCGAACTTGTGGCTCTGTGCCTTCGCGGCTTCGAAGGTCACCACCAGCAGGTCGGGGGCGAAGTGGCGCCGAGGGGGCGAAGTGGCACCGAGGGGGTCATGCCGCTCATGGCAGCGGTCATGTGCGGCCTCCCTGGCGCCGGCTCACTCTCTGTCCACCAAACTACCGGAAGATCTGGTGGGGGTGTGCTCGCATCAAATGGGGCGACGGGGCAGGATATGCGTTTGTGAGTGACGACGGGGAGCGGAGCGTGCCCGGCAAGGGCCTGGTGCAGGGGCTCGCCGTCACCCTCAAGACGATGACCAAACGGTCGACCACCCAGCAGTACCCCGATGTCGAGCCCGAGCTCCCGCCGCGCAGCCGCGGAGTCATCGCGCTCCTGGAGGAGAACTGCACGGTCTGCATGCTCTGCGCCCGGGAGTGTCCCGACTGGTGCATCTATATCGACTCCCACAAGGAAGAGGTCGTCGTCCCGGGCGCCGCGCGGCCCCGGCAGCGCAACATGCTCGACCGCTTCGACATCGACTTCTCGCTCTGCATGTACTGCGGCATCTGCATCGAGGTCTGCCCGTTCGACGCGCTGCACTGGACGCCCGAGTTCGAGTACGCCGAGACCGACGTTCTCGACCTGCTGCACGACAAGAACAGGCTGGGCGAGTGGATGCGGACCGTCCCGCCGCCCCCGGCCCACGACGTGCTCGGCGAGCCCTCGAAGGAGGAGGCCGCCGCGGCCCGCAAGGCAGCCGGTCCGGGTGCGGCCACTGCCGCCAAGACCGCCCCGGCCGTACGTCGCCCGGTCGCCCCGGGAGCTGCTCCGGCTGCTCCGGGAGGCGCTCCGGCCGGTCCCGCCCCGGGGGCCGAAGACCCGGAGCCGGAGCGGTGACCGTCGCGGACGCGCTGATGCTGGCTCTCGGCGCGGTCGCGGTCGGCTCTGCCGCCCACGTCGTCACCAGCACCCACCTGGTCCGCGCCGGGTTCTCTCTGGTGGTCAGCCTGGGCGCGATCGCCGGCCTCTACCTGGTGCTCGGCGCCGAGCTGGTCGCCTGGGTGCAGATCCTGGTCTACGTCGGCGCCGTCGTTGTGCTGCTCCTCTTTGCCGTCATGCTGACCCGCGCCCCGATCGGCCCCGCCAAGGATCTCGACCGCTCCGCGGCTCCCGCCGTCCTGATCGGTGGCGGCATCGGCCTCGGCCTCACTGTTCTCCTGATCGACGCCTTCCGCTGGACCGAGTACGAACTGCCCCCGCCCGGCACCGGCCGGCGTGTCGGCGAGCAGATCTTCGGTGCCTGGGTGCTGCCTTTCGAGGTGCTTTCGATCCTGCTCCTGGCCGCCCTGGTCGGCGCGATCGTCCTGTCCCGTCCCGACATCGGCGCCCGCCCCGACCCGAACGCCGTGGCCGTCCCTCCGGGCCCGCCCCCAGGACCGGTCGGCGAGTCGGACGAGGTGGTCGCCCGCCTGGCCCGGATCGCCGCCCGCCAGGCCGCCGCCCAGCAGCGTGTCCGCGAGCAGAGCGCCGTGGTCGAGGGCGAACTGGTGGAAGGCGACCTGGTCGAGGACGCCCCCGTGCCGGAACCCACCCGCGAGGACCAGCTCAAGGACCAGGCCCGCGACGTCGTCTTCCGCGCCCGGGAAGCC
>DASRYP010000572.1:0-2654 GCA_035687165.1 Actinoplanes sp.
GCCGGCTTCCCACCCAAGCTTTCGATCAGTGGCGAGGACTCGCTCGGCGAGCGTGTCCAGCGCGCGTTGCCCCACGCCAAGGTCGTCAAGGCGTTCAACATCATCGGCAACCCGTACTTCGTCGACCCCAATTTCAGCGAAGGACAGCCGACAATGCTGATTGCGGGGAACGACGCCGGGGCGAAACGCACCGTCACCGACCTGCTGGCCGATTTCGGTTGGTCGGACATCGTTGACATCGGCGGCATCGAGGGCTCACGGGAGCTTGAGGCGATCTGCATCGTGTGGGTGAAGATCGGCGGCCTCCGCGGCGCCTGGGATCACGGCTTCAAGCTACTCGTCGGCTAGTACCAGGTGGCGCCCTGCCGCAGCCTCAGGCGAGTCTGGCGAAGGGGGAACCAGGGGCCGGAACGCCGACGCTGTTGGCCGGGGTCGCGCATGATCCCCATGGATACGGGAGCTGTAGTGGGCCTCCCAGCGCGACGAGACCGCCAAGGCGCCGACTTCGTTCCCAGAGATGTGCGCATCGGGCATCACTGGTACCGACCCAGGCGGTCGGCGGTTCAACCATGGGGCCGACCGGGCTGGCTGGTCGCTGACCAGAAGGTCGCCCACCTGGGTATTGGTCGCCCTGGCCGTTCCTCGTTGATCTAGCAACTTGATCGCTAAGACGAACCGTCAAAGAGGAGGCAGCGAGGGCACAGATGCGCTAAGCGCAGCGTCGAAAGACGTGAGTGCAAGGGAGTTTCACCTCACCCTGCGGTGGGAACAATCGTCGCGCAATCTCGACGAAAGGAACGGCATGGGAATCATCGCGTTCATCGTTTTGGGTCTGATCGCGGGAGTGATCGCGAAGGCGATCATGCCGGGTGACGACCCTGGCGGGATCATCGTCACTGCGATCATCGGGATCGTGGGTGCGCTGCTCGGCGGCTTCATCGCCGCCGCTTTGTTCGACGCTCACCCGCTCGACGAGTTCTTCGACATCTCCACCTGGCTTACGGCGATTGTCGGCGCCATCGTTCTCCTCGTGATCTATCGCCTCGTTGTGGATCGCGGCCACGGCGGCCGTACCCTTCGCGCCTAACGACTGATGCTGGGACGCCCCGGGAGCCTCGGTGCTCCCGGGGCGTCTGACGACGGCGGCGCCGCCCTCGCGCTCGTTGGATGCACTTCGCTAGGAGCTCGAGCAGGGAGCCTCATGAGCGGGCAACGCTCGCGCGCTTGTGCTGGCGGAGCAGGTCGCCTCCTGGGATTGTGAGCCAGTGCCAACAGGCTCTAGAGGCGGCCCTGTCCGGGTTCACGTCCCTGGCAGCGAACCAGAAGGTCGATCCCTCACGCAAGACCGCGCTCGGAAGACGATCGCGACTAGCGGCCGTATCGAACACGGCGGGCTGGCGCTCACGTGGCCGCGACATCCCTGAGCCGGCGAGGGCCGACTACCCTTCGCCGATGGTGCTGGCAGCGTGACCGGCTGGGAGACATCGGAGCACGTGCTCGAATCCGGCGGCTTCGAGTCGCGCCAGCGGGTGCTCGTGGCGGAGCCCGTGGTCGAGGCGTCCGAGGCCGGCGCCCGCACGCTCGGTGTCACCTACTGGCAGGCGGTCGACCGCTTCACCCGCGGCGGCGTCCGCGCGAGCTGGACGGGCGGCGGAGGCAAGCTGAAGCTGCTCGGCGGTGCGACGCTGCTCACCTTCGGGCCGCCGGAGCTCTCGTTCGACGGCGGGCTGGTCAGCTGCCGACACGCGATCCAGGGTGGACTGCTCGCGCTCCGAGCCGGCGGTGCCGTCACGCTCGCACAGCGACCCGAGGGCGATCAGCAGGAGCTCAGCGTCATGGTCGAGGAGTATCTGCCGCGGCTCGCCGCCCGCGCAGGTGCACCGCCGTGGACAGGGATGCTCTACGCGAAGGGGCAGAGTCCCTTCCATGCCGCGGTCAGCCGGCGCTACTTCGAGCTCCTGCTGCGGAGCCGGGACTCGTGAACGTCGCCGTCTTCGGCGCAACCGGCGTCGTCGGCCGGGCGCTCGTGCCCCTGCTGGCCGAGCATGAGCTGACCGCGGTCTCGCGCACCGCCCGTGACGAGCCCGGCGCCCGCTGGGTGGTCGCCGACGCGGCGAGCGGCGACGGCGTCGCCGCGGCCGTGGAAGGTGCGGACGTCGTCTACTACCTCGTCCACTCGCTCGGCGCGCGCGACTTCGAGGAGCAGGATCGCGCGGCGGCGGAGACGGTCGCGGGCGAGGCGGCAAACGCAGGCGTACAGCAGATCGTCTACCTGGGCGGGCTCGGCGCCGACGGCCCCGACGCGTCGCCGCACCTGCGCAGCCGCCGCGAGACCGGACAGCGGCTCGCCTCCGCGGGCGTCCCGGTGACGACACTGCGCGCGGCCATGATTGTCGGCAAGGGGAGCGCCGCCTTCGAGACCATCCTCGGATTGGTCAAGCGGCTCCCGGTCATGGTGACGCCGAGCTGGGTCTCGACCCCGACGCAGCCGATCGCGCTCGACGACGTCACCCAGTACCTGGCCGGCGTCTGCGCCAACGAAGCCGCGTACGGCGAGGGCTACGACACGGGCGGGCCGGAGGTGATGACCTACCGGCAGATGATCGAGCGGATCGCCGCCCTGCTCGGCCGGAAGCCGGCAATCGTCGAGGTTC
>DASRYP010000573.1:0-10632 GCA_035687165.1 Actinoplanes sp.
GCCCCGGCAGGCCACGAAGGACCGGTCGGCGTGGTGGATCGAGAGGGCCGCGCGGACCAGGTGGATCGTGGCCCAGAGACCGCAGCCGCCGACGCCCACGGCCAGCGCGACCTCGCCGGGGATCAGGCCGATCGTGCCCGACAGCAGCACGAGGACCGCGCCGGCCGGGACAGCCAGGAACACCGCGCGGCGTCGGGGCCGGGCGATGTGGGTGCGCGTGGGGGGCGGCACTGCCACGTCGACGATCCTCTGCGATTGCTCGGACAGGAGTGCGGAGCGGGGGGGTCGGAAGGGCGCTGCACCGGACAACGACCGTCCCTCGAACAGGTTACGGCTGGAGATGTTCCCTTCGCATGATCGAACGGTCTGATATGGACAATCGGCCGGTCATTCGGCGCCGCCGGCCACCGACGGCAGCACCTGGATCTCGGAACCCGGCTCGACCGGGGTCTCGAGACCGGCCGTCACGCGGGCGTCCTCGCCGTCCACATAGACGTTCACATAGCGCCGGACCGCGCCCTGCTCGTCTCGGATGCGGCGTGCCAGCAGCGGCCAACGCTCGCCGACCTCGGCCAGCACGGCACCGAGCGTGCCGGCCGCGGCGATCTCGAGGCGGGACTCGCCGCCCGCCTCGGCCCGCAACACGCCCGGCACCAGCAGCACCGGCATCAGACCCGCACCGCCCGCACCGTGAGCACGTCGGGCAGGTGGGCCGCCACGGTCGTCCAGCTCTCGCCCTCGTCATTGGTGGCGAAGACCTCGCCGGCCCGGGTGCCGAAGTAGACGCCGGCCGGATCGAGGGTGTCGGCGCACATGGCGTCGCGCAGCACCACAGGGTAATAGGGACCTGTGGGCAGACCGTGATGCTGCGGCTCCCACTGCTCACCGCCGTCGGTCGAGCGATAAACCCGGCAGCGCAGCTCGGTAGGGTGGCGCTCGCTGTCGGAGGTGAGCGGAAAGTTCCAGATCGTGCCGGGGCGGCTCGGGTGGGCGACGATCGGGAAGCCGAAGTCGGACGGCAGGGTGCCGGCGATCGACTGCCAGCTGTCGCCGCCGTCGGTCGAGCGGTAGACGCCGTGGTGGTTCTGCGCGTAGAGCTGCTCGGGGTCGCCGCCGTCGCGGGCCACCCGGTGCACGCACTGGCCGAATTCGGGCCACGGGTCAGGCAGGAAATAGGCCTTGATGCCCGAGTTCGCCGGGGACCAGCTCTCGCCACCGTCGCCGGAGCGGTAGACCCCGCCGGTCGACATCGCCACGAGCAGGCGGGACGGGTCGTCGGGGTGGGGCAGAATCGTGTGGATCGCCTGGCCGCCGAAGCCGGCCCCCCACTGCGGCCGGTGCGGATGGTCCCACAGGCCGCGGACCAGCTCGAACGAGCGCCCGCCGTCGGTCGAGCGGAAGAGCGCGGAGGGCTGTGAGCCCGCATAGATGACGCCGGGCTCGCCGGGCACGATCTGCCAGATGCGCTCGACCGAGGCCCCCGCGTCGTCGGGAAAGGCGATCGGAGCTCGCTCGGGCTCCTGCCAGGTCTCGCCGAGGTCGTCGCTGACCGCGACGCTCGGGCCGAAGTGGGAGTTGTCGACGGAGGCCAGCAGGCGCGGGCGGGGACCGTGCGGGTCGACGCCGACCGCGTAGACCGCTGTGCCGGGGAATTGAGCCGGACCGACCTGCCAGGACCGGCGCTCGTCATCGCTGGAGGCCAGGAACAGGCCCTTCTGCGTTCCGATCGCGAGAAGCACTGTCATGGGCAGATTATGCGCGCCGGGTCCGACATAAATGTCGCACAGAGCGGGTGGGAGGATGGCCGGGTGCGTGTCAAGCCCCTCCTCCGCGTCCGCCAGACCGGTGCCCTCATGGTCGCCTCCGCGCTCGCGTTCGCCGGCACGATCCCGCTCGCCGGCGCCCAGTGGGAGCTCACCCCGATCCTGTTGCTTCCGGTGGCCGCCTTCTTCTGGGCCTGGCGTGCCGGCACCGACGTCTACCCCGGGGAGCTGCGGGTCCGCGCGCTCTTCGGCAGCACCCGGGTCCCGTGGGCGACGATCGCCGAGCTGGCGCCCAACACCAAGGGTCAGGTCTCCGCGCTGCTCGACAACGGCAATGTCATCCGCCTGACCGGTGTCAACCGCGACAACCTGGCCAACGTGCTGGCCGCCGGGGAGCAGGAGATCGGCGACTCCGAGTGATCCGCGAGGGGCTTCCCAGCTGACCTCGCTACCCTGGGGTGCGTCGAGTCTCGAGGAGGTCGAGTGATCGTGCGTTCCCGCCGGGTCCGGGCCGCCGCGGTGGCGCTCGCCGCCGTCCTGGCGCTCACGTCGGCGTGCAGCTTCGGCCCGCCCGATCCCGATCAGCAGGGTGCCCCGCCCAACCTGCCCACCGCCTCGGCCGAGCCCTCCGCCGACGCCGACGACCCGGGCGGCGCCAGCCAGGAGGTCGCGGTCACGGTCCTGGCCAAAGACCTCGACGTGCCGTGGGGCATGACCTTCCTCCCCGACGGATCCGCGTTGGTCACCGAGCGCGACACCGCCCGCATTCTCAAGATCGGCCCCAAGTCCGACGCGAACGGCCTGACCGTCACCGAGGCCCAGCGGCTGACCGAGGTGCGTGCCGCCGGCGACGGCGGACTGCTCGGCATCGCCGCCTCCCCGAAATATCAGGCCGACAAGACGGTGTACGTGTTCTATTCCACCGCCAGGGACAACCGGATCGGCAAGCTGGTCCTGGGCGGCAAACTCCAGCCGATCCTGACCGGCATCCCGCACTCGGCCGCGTTCAACGGCGGCGCGCTCGCGTTCGGACCCGACGGCCAGCTCTACGCGGGCACCGGCGACGGCACGGCGAATGGCGCCCAGGCGCAAAACCCGAAGAGCCTCGGCGGCAAGATCCTCCGGATGACCACGGCCGGCAAGCCCGCGCCCGGCAACCCGGCGAAAGACAGCCTGGTCTGGAGCTCTGGCCACCGCAACGTGCAGGGCCTCGCCTGGGACAAGACCAAGCGGATGTACGCGAGCGAGCGCGGCCAGCCGAAATCCGGCGAGCTCAACGTGATCACCAAGGGCAAGAACTACGGCTGGCCCAAGGCCGACGGCGCGGGCGGCGACGCCAAGCTGACCGATCCGCTGTTCAGCTGGGCGGCGGCCGAGTCAGGCTGCGCCGGTGTCGCCGTGCTCGAACAGACGGTGGCGACCGCGTGCCTGCTCGGCCAGCGGGTCTACCTGCTGAACGTGACCGGCAACGGCACTGTGCTGGGCACCCCGCAGACCGTCGTCGCCGGGGAGTACGGCCGGCTGCGCGGACTCGTCGCCGCGCCCGACGGTTCGCTCTGGGTCGGCACGTCGAACCAGGAGGACGGCGGTGACCCCGGTCCCGACGACGACCGGATCGTCCGGCTGGTCTTCTCCGACGGCGGCGCGGGCCGCAGTTGACCGGGCCACCGGCGGGGGGACCACGGTTTGGCGGGCGACAGGGCGGGGCAGGTGAGCCGACAATGACCGAGACACTGCGCCGATACACGTACGCCGTCCGCAGGTTCCTCGACGTGGTGCGACGCAACCCGTGGACCGATCGGGTCCGCGTCGCTGCCACGATCGCCCTGATCAGTGTGGGCGGCGTCGTGGTCGGCCTGATGCTGTTCGCGCACGCCGACGTCAACGTGGGGCCGTTCCGCGCCGAGATGTCGATCAGTCCGTCGCTGCTCGGTGGCACCGAGGTCGACCTGCCGCCGCTCGGGTCGCTGCACCTGGACAGCCACGACGGCCCGATCCACCTCAAGGTCAACCTGGCCGCGCTCGACCAGAGCCGCACCGAGGCCCTGATCGACGACCCGGCCGGGATCAGCTCCGCCGGGGAGAACGCGGTCGAGGACGTCCGCACCGGTGTGATCCGGCTGGGCGTGCGGGCGCTCGGCATCGCGGTGCTCAGCGCCCTGGTGCTCAGCGCGCTGATCTTCCGCGACGTCCGGCGGGTCGCCGCGTCCGGCGTGACCGCCCTGGTGGTGACCGCCGGGAGCCTCGGGCTGGCCGCCGGCACGCTGCGGCCCGAGTCGATCGCCGAGCCACGTTACGAGGGTCTGCTGGTCAACGCGCCCGCCGTGGTCGGTGACGCGCGCCGGATCGCCGACAACTACGGCCGCTACTCCGAGCAACTGCAGCAGATCGTCAGCAACGTGAGCCGCCTCTACACGACGGTGTCATCCCTGCCCGTCTACGAGCCGGCAGCGAACACGACGCGCATCCTGCACGTCTCCGACCTGCATCTCAACCCCTCGGCGTACGGGTTGATCCGCTCGGTGGTGCAGACGTTCGAGATCGACGCCGTGGTGGACACCGGCGACCTGGTCGACTGGGGCAGCAGCGCCGAGACGGGCTACGCGTCGTCCATCCCGTCGGTCGGTGTCCCGTACATCTGGGTCCGCGGCAACCACGACTCGGCCTCGATCCAGGCCGCGGTGGCCCGCCAGCGCAACGCGGTCGTGCTCGACAACGAGATCACCAAGGTGGACGGTCTGACCATCGCCGGGATCGGCGACCCCGAGTTCACTCCCGACAAGAACGAGACCCCCGCCGTTGGCGACGCCGACGACCCGGCCCAGTCACCGTTGCTGCGCGCGGGCACCCAGCTCGCCGACACGATCCGCGCCTCCGGGCAGCCGGCCGACCTCGCGCTGGTCCATGACCCGGCGATGGCCCCGCCGCTCTCGGGCGTGGTGCCGCTGGTGCTGGCCGGGCACCTGCACCACCGCGAGGTGAGCCTGCTGCCCGCCCCGGTTGCGGCGCCCTCGGCGTCCCCGGCCCCGACCCCGTCGTCCGACGTGACGCGGGAACCGATCGCGACCCGCCTGATGGTCGAGGGTTCGACAGGCGGCGCCGGGCTGCGCGGCCTGGAGAAGGAGGAGCCGACGCCGCTGACCCTGTCGGTCCTCTACTTCGACGAGAACCACCAGCTCAAGGCCTACGACGACATCCAGGTCGGCGGCACCGGCCAGTCCAACGTGGAACTGCAGCGCAATGTGATCGGCGCCAAGCCCGAGGAGACTCCGACCCCGTCCGCGCCGGCCACCCCGCAGTCCGAGCCCAGCCGATAGCCCGGTTCGCGATGCCGTCCCGCCGGGCGCGGTGGTCACCGTGTTCGCTGAGCCCCCGGCCGCGACGAAGGTCGAGCCCCAGGCCGTGACGGTGACCACTGCGCCCGACGCGGACGAGTTCTACGGCTTCCTCGAAGACGCCGATTCGGGCGCGCTGTGGTTCCAGTCGGTGCGTCCCAACCGCGTGCCGGCATTCCTGGCCCGCGCGCGGACCGCCCGCCGCTGGGCCCTCTACCCCGCCGACTCCGCCGCAGCCTCGTCTGCCCTGATGCCGGCAGCCCCGGCCCAGCCCTGACCGCCGCGCCGGCGGGGTCGGAACCCCCGGCGCGGCCGTCCGGCGTTTTCGTCAGGCGGCGCCGAGGCGCTCGAGGATCAGGTCGCGGACGGTCTTGGCGTCGGCCTGGCCCCGCGTGGTCTTCATGACGGCGCCGACCAGGGCACCCGCCGCAGCCACTTTGCCGTCGCGGATCTTCGCCGCGATGTCGGGGTTGGCGGCGATCGCCTCGTCGACCGCGGCCGTCAGGGCACCGGTGTCGGAGACGACCCCGAGGCCCCGGGCGGTCATCACGGCAGCGGGGTCGCCCTCGCCGGTCACGACGCCCTCGAGCACCTGACGAGCCAGCTTGTCGTTGAGCTTGCCCTCGTCGACCAGTTTCTGCAGGGCGGCGACCTGGGCGGGGGTGGCACCGACGGCGGCTAGGTCGACCCCGGCCTCGTTGGCGCGACGGGCCAGCTCGCCCATCCACCACTTGCGCGCGCCCGCGGGCGAGGACCCGGCGGCGATGGTCTCCTCGATCAGCTCGACCGCGCCGGCGTTCGCCACCGACTGCATGTCGATCTCGCTGATCCCCCACTCCGCACCGAGCCTGGCCCGCTTGCTGCTCGGCCGCTCGGGGAGGGCGGCCTTGAGCTCGGCGACCCAGGCCGGGTCGGGGGCGATCGGCACCAGGTCGGGCTCGGGGAAGTAGCGGTAGTCGGTCGCGGTCTCCTTGGAGCGGCCGGGCCGGGTGTCGCCCGTGGTCTCCTGGAAGTGCCGGGTCTCCTGGAAGATCCGCACGCCCTCGTCGAGCAGGCCGGACTGCCGGACGATCTCGGAGCGGACCGCGCGTTCGACCGAGCGCAGCGAGTTCACGTTCTTCGTCTCGGTGCGGGTGCCCCACTCGTCGCCGGGCTTGTTGAGCGAGGTGTTGACGTCGCAGCGCAGCGAGCCCTGCTCCATCCGCACGTCGGAGACGCCGAGCGAGCGGATGATGTCGCGCAGCTCGGCGACGTAGGCCTTGGCCACCTCGGGGGCGAGCTCGCCGAGACCGGGAACCGGCTTGGTCACGATCTCGACCAGCGGGATGCCGGCGCGGTTGTAGTCGACGAGCGACTCGGTGGCGCCGTGAATGCGGCCGGTCGCGCCGCCGACGTGCAGGCTCTTGCCCGTGTCCTCCTCGAGGTGCACGCGCTCGATGCCGATGCGGTAGGTCTTGCCGCCGACCTCGACGTCGACGAAACCCTCGACGCAGAGGGGCTCGTCGTACTGCGAGGTCTGGAAGTTCTTCGGCATGTCGGGGTAGAAGTAGTTCTTCCGCGCCATCCGGCACCACGCGGCGATGTCGCAGTTGAGCGCGAGACCGATGCGGATCGTCGCCTCGATGGCCGCGCGGTTGGCCACTGGCAGCGCGCCCGGCAGGCCCAGGCAGACCGGGCAGACCTGGGTGTTCGGCTCGGCACCGAAATCCGTGCGGCAGCCGCAGAACATCTTGGTGGCCGTGCCCAGCTCGACGTGGGTCTCGAGGCCGACGACCGGCTCGTAGCGGGCGACGGCGTCCTCGTAGGTGGGCAGCGCGGTCGTAGTCATGCGGTGAGCTCCCAGGACTGGCTTAATTCGACGCTTCCAGACTAGTGGGCCGGACCGACAGAAGTTCGGTGACCCACAGCCGCCCCACCGGCCTAGATCATTTCGGTACGGTCCCCGGCACGCACCGCGCACCCCTCATCGCGACCACCCTCGCCACGATGTGTGGCTTCTACAGGGCCGGCGGCGTGAGGGTCCCCACCGCGGACTCGAGCGCCGCCGCCACCCGGTACATCCGGTCGTCGGCCATCGTCGGCGCCATCACCTGGAAGCCGACCGGCAGCCCCTCGGAAAGACCGCAGGGCACCGAGATCGCCGGACCGCCGTACAGGTTGGTCGGGATCGTGAAGAGGTCGGCCAGGTACATCTGGTAGGGGTCGGAGGTGCGCGAGCCGAACGGGAACGCCACGAACGGGGTGGTCGGCGAGACGAGCACGTCGACCCGCTCGAACGCCGACTCGAAGTCGCGGGTGATCAGCGTGCGCACCTTCTGCGCCTGGCCGTAGTAGGCGTCGTAGTAGCCGCTGGACAACGCGTACGTCCCGAGGATGATGCGCCGTTTGACCTCGGGGCCGAAGCCGGCCTCGCGGGTCAGCGACATGACCTCTTCCAGCGAACGGTTGCCGTCGTC
The DNA here is from genome assembly GCA_035687165.1 of Actinoplanes sp. Classification (GTDB taxonomy): domain Bacteria; phylum Actinomycetota; class Actinomycetes; order Mycobacteriales; family Micromonosporaceae; genus Actinoplanes. Next base: position 7,555 of record DASRYP010000573.1, read on the forward strand.
ACCGACGCGCAGGCCGTACCGCACGCCGTCGAAGCGGGCCAGGTTGGACGAGGCCTCGCTCGGGGCGATCAGGTAGTAGGCCGGAAGCGCGTACTCGAAGTGGGGGCAGGAGACCTCGACGACCTCGGCACCCAGCTTGACCAGCGCCTCGAGCGACTCATGGAACGCGCTCAGCACGCCCGGCTCGCTGCCGTCGCCGGCGAACTCCTTGACGATGCCCAGCTTGACGCCGCTCAGGTCACCCGTGGCACCGAGGCGGGCCGCGCCGACCACGTCGGGCACCGGTTGCGGAATCGAGGTGGAGTCGAGCGGGTCGTACCCGGCGATCACCGAGTGCAGTAGCGCCGCGTCCTCCACCGTGCGGGCGCAGGGCCCCGGGGTGTCGAGCGACGACGAGAAGGCGATAAGGCCGAAACGAGAGGTGCCGCCGTACGTCGGCTTGGCCCCGACGGTTCCGGTGACCGCACCAGGCTGACGGATCGAGCCGCCGGTGTCGGTGCCGATGGCGAGCGGCGCCTCGTAGGCGGCCAGCGACGCGGAACTGCCGCCACCCGAGCCACCCGGGATGCGACCGAGGTCCCACGGGTTCTTCGTGGGCCCGTAAGCCGAGTATTCGGTGGAGGAGCCCATCGCGAACTCGTCCATGTTGGTCTTACCCAGCATCGGCAGGCCGGCCGCGCGCAGCCGCTGCACGAGCGTCGCGTCGTAAGGCGGCCGCCAGCCCTCAAGAATCTTCGACGCGGCGGTCGTCGGCACACCCTTGGTGGCGATCACGTCCTTGACGGCGATCGGTACCCCGGCCAGCAGCCCGGTCACCGCACCGCGGTCGACCTCCTCGGCGGCGGCGAGCGCACCCTCGCGGTCGACGTGCAGGAAGGCATGCACCTGCTCGTCGACGGCGTCGATCCGGTCGAGGTAGGCGGTGGTGACCTCGACGGCGGAGACCTCCCGGCCGGCGATCGCCTTGGCGAGCTGTGCCGCCGACATCTTGATCAGGTCAGACACGGCGTCAGTCCTCCTCGTCCAGGATCCGCGGCACCCGGAACCGGCCCTCGAACGCGTCGGGAGCGCCGGAGAGCGCCTCGGCCTGCGTCAGGCTCGGCCGCGGCACGTCATCGCGGTAAACATTGGTCAGCGGCACGGAGTGCGAGGTCGGTGGGATGTCGTCGGCCGCCACTTCACCGACGCGAGCCACGGACTGCAGGATCACATCGAGCTGTCCCGCGAACCGGTCCAGCTCCTCCTCGGTCACGGCGAGCCGCGACAGGCGCGTTAGATGCGCGACCTCTTCGCGGGAGATGGCGGCCATCCTGCCCCTACTTTCTCGAATGCGACGCGGACAGGTGGAGTCTATTTCGCCGCCGCGGACGAACCGTCGCCGGGACGCTGTGTTCCCCGGCCCCCGGACCACCCAGGCCCGCCCCGCCCACCCGAGGGGCGTTCGCGGGTCACTCGAATGGGGGAATTAGCGGTGAATGCACGTCTAGGGAGTTATGCCGATTTGATAACGGGGATGTGGTTTTACGGCGAATTGACCACATGGATCTATCGTGAGAACGGTCGGTTGATCGAGGCCACCTGGGGGAGGTTGCATGGAGGCCGCACGCCCCCGCCTCTGCGCGGTGATCCCGGCGTTCGCCCCGCGCGTGCCGGGTGCGCTCCCCCGGCGACGCCGGGCACCGATCGTCACGGCGATTCTCTTGGCTGTGGCTGACGGTCTGTTGTGGGTGTTCCAGTACGAGACCTTCCAAACGCTGCCCAGCGCGTACTGGCTCATGGCATTTCTCGCTGTCCTGGTGGACGCACGGCCCTATGTCGTGGCCAACCGCCGCGTCACCTCGGTCATCCTCCCGTCCATCTGCTTCACCTTCGCCATCGCACTGGCCTGGGGTTACGGTCCCGCGCTGGCGGTGCAGCTCGTCGCGGTGGCGGTCGCCGGCGTCCGGATGCGGCACTCGACGCAACGCACGCTGCACCTGGCCGTGCAGCACGCGGTCGCGCTCGGTGCGACCGCCCTGCTCATCTCGCTGGTGTCGCTTCGTATCGGCCCGGGACCGGACTGGGGCGACGCGTTGCTCACCGTAGCGGCGGCCGGCGTGTGGATCGTGGCCCGCTACGGGCTGGCGGCGATCGTGGCCCGTTCGATGGCGGACCGCCCCGGCCCTCGGCTGCGGCGGCTCCAACGCCTGCGCCGGTTGCGCCGGGCCGGGGTCGAAGTCCTGGCCACGGCCGCGTTGTTGCTGCTCGGCCCGGTGGTGTTGGCCACCGCCCAGGTCGGGCTCGCCTTCGTCCCGCTGGTGCTCCTGGCCCTGCACGCGGTGCACCGGATGGTCCGCTCGGCCGGCGATTTCGAACGGGCCGCACGCGTGGACGCCCTGACCGGTCTGCCGAACCGGCGCGCGCTGCACGCGACCGTGCTTTCCCAGGCGAGGGGGCGGCGGCTGGCGCTACTGCTGCTCGACCTGGACCGGTTCCGTACGGTGAACGAGGCCCTTGGCCACGGCGTGGGCGACCGCCTGCTGATCGAGGTCGCGCACCGCCTCACCGAGGTGGTGCCCGCCCACGACCTGGTGGTACGCCTGGGCGGCGACGAGTTCGCGGTGCTCGCCACCCGGGTGGACGGCCCGCCCGCCGCCCGCCGTGTCGCCGATCACCTGACCGAGGCCCTGAACAGCCCGTTCACGCTGGACGGCATGCCCATCGACATCACCGCCTCGATCGGCATAGCCCTGCAGAGCGATCCCGGCAGCGACGGCGCGACACTGCTGCGCGAGGCCGAAGCGGCGATGTACGACGCGAAGCACCGAGGCGATCCGGTCGCGATCTACGACCCCGACGCCCCACATCACTCCCCCGATCGCCTGGCTCTGCTGGCCGACCTACGGCACGCGCTCCGCGAGGACGCTCCCGACGACGGGATCACGCTCTACTACCAGCCGCAGATCGCCATCGCGACGGGCGAGGTCGTGGGCGTCGAGGCGCTGCTGCGCTGGCGGCACCCCGAGCGTGGCCTGATCGGTCCCGAGGAACTGATCCGCGTGGTCGAGCCGACCCCCGTGATGCGTCTGCTGACGGACC
>DASRYP010000574.1:0-13359 GCA_035687165.1 Actinoplanes sp.
AGCGTCATGACCGGCCGACCACCGAGATGGCCCAGGAGAACCGCCGGCTGCGGGAAGGGGTCGCTGAGCTGTGCCGGGTCAATGAGATCTTGCGGGCGGCGTCCGCGTATTTCGCGTCGGAGCTCGACCCGGCGACGGTCATGACGTTCATTTTTGAACACCGTGACCGCTTCGCGGTCGCGCTCCTGCTACGGGTCCTCAACATCGCCGCGTCGACCTACTACCAGTGGGTGAAACAGGCCGAACAGCCGTGTTACCGCGACCTGGTCGACCTCGGGCTGATCTCCAACATCCACGAGATATGGGAAGCTCCGGCTGCACGTATGGCGCCGACCGGATACACGGGCAGCTGCGCCGAGGCCTGCTCGTTCCGATCTCGGTCGCGGCCGGGGCCGAGCAGGTGGTCGAGCAGGTTGTCGGCGCCCATCCCGATGGCCCGGTGGATCTTCGCCATCGGCACGTCCGCGCCCTGCTGCCGCGGCGCCTCCCACCAGGCAGCGGCGTGCAGGTAGGTGGTGTCGAACAGGGTGTCGTCGATGTCGACGAGAACATCGGATCGCATGACTGCGGCATACCCGCGAACCACGCCGTTCGCGCAAGCCCATGCGTTCCGGCCGCGGGCCGTGATGTACGCGTGGGCCCGGCACGTCCTGCCCACCCGGATCGGTTTGGAGGCCACGGCAGTGCCGCCAAGCGGTGAGCTGGCCTTGGACAACGCCTGCCTGGTCCGAGCCGCGCTCGAGATCCCGACGGGCTAAAGCGGACCGGCGTAGGAATGTGCCCGGAATCTGATTTCCCAATTTGGAGGCGCCGTGGTCGCACTTCGGCGAACGCATCGACGCCCGCCGCCCTCGGAGGATGGCCTCCTCACCTGCAAAAATGCGGGGCCGCCGTGAGTCGTGTCGAGCAGATCGCTAGGTCACCGCCCCAGAGGGGAGCGTTCAAATCCTCAGCGCCAAATCTGGCGCCGAAAAAGCGACACGAGTTCTGAAAACGGCTGAAAACTCCGGGACGAAACAAACCAGAACATCATGAAACGACCTCGTTGATGGGCTTCTCGCTGGGCTCATAACCCAGAGGTCGCAGGTTCAAATCCTGTCCCCGCTACCAGGGGAAAGGGCTCTGTCCGCGGAACGCGCGGACGGGGCCCTTTTCGCATTTCTGCTACGGGGAGACCTCGTTCTGGCCCGGCCGCCGCTTCGCCTCATGGGCGGTTTCGGTGGGTTTGTTGGTGTGAAAGCCCTCGAACTGGCCGTTGAGGATGCGTCCGGCCTTCTCGATGATCGCCTTGGCCGAGAAAGGTTTCTCGATGAGGTGGACGCCCGGGTCGAGCCGGCCTTGGGAGGCCAGGACCGGTTGGGCGTACCCGGACATGAAGAGGACTTCGATATCGCGACGTGTCTGGCGGATGTTCTCGGCGACTTCCTTGCCGAGCATGTTGGGCATGACGACGTCGGTGAGCAGCAGGTGGATGTCGCCGTCGTACTGAGCGGCGAGGGTGATGGCTTCGGCGCCGTTCGCCGCGGTGATCACGTGGTAGCCGCTGCGGGTGAAGATGCGTTCGGTGACTTCGCGCAGCGCCTCCTGATCCTCGACGATCAGGACTGTCTCCCCGGCGGGAGTGCGTTCATAGGGCAGGGGCTCGTCGATCGGGGCGGGGGCTTCGGCGGTCACGGGGATCAGGATGGTGAACGTGGTGCCGGTGCCGGGCTGTGAATGGATGGTGATGGAGCCCGCGGACTGGGTGACGATGCCGTACACGGTCGAGAGTCCCAGACCGGTGCCATCACCTTCGCGTCTGGTGGTGAAGAACGGCTCGAAGGCGTGCTCGATAACCTCGGGCGGCATGCCGACGCCGGTGTCACCGACTCGTATCCGTACGTAGCGGCCGGCTTGCAGCAGCCTGTCGGTGTGGGGGTCGATGAGCACGTTCGCGGTGTCGATACTCAAGGCGCCACCGGTGTTCATCGCGGCGCGGGCGTTGACCGCGAGGTTGACCAGGACCTGCTCGATCTGGCCGGCGTCGACCAGCACCAGCCACAGCTGCGCGGCCAGGTCCGTCGACAGGGTGATGTCGTCGCCGATCGTGCGGCGCAGCAGATTCTCCACGTCCGTGACGACGTCGTTGAGATCAAGCGCCCGGGGCTGGACGACTTCGCGGCGGGCGAAGGCCAGCAGCTGGTGAGTCAGCTCGGCGGCCCGTTCCGCGGCCCGCCGGATCTGTTCGACGTCGCGGCCGGAAGCCTGCAGGTGCTCGGCGGGTTCGGCGGCGAGTTCCTCGGCGACGAACGCGGCGTAATTCAGGATCACGGCGAGCAGGTTGTTGAAATCGTGGGCGACCCCGCCGGCGAGCTGCCCCAGAATCTCCAGGCGCTGGCCTTGGTGCAGCTGGGCCTGCAACTGTTCCCGGTCGATTCGGTCCTGGGCGCGTTCCTCGCCCATCCGATGGTGGAACCGGTCCTGAGCCTGCTCGACCTGGATCCGCTCCAGAGCGCGTTCCGCACTGACCCGTTGTTGGAACCGGTTCTGTGCCAGCTTTACCTGGACCTTCTCCTCGGCGCGTTCCTCACCCATCCTGACCTGGAACCGGTCCTGGGCCTGCTCGACCTCGACCATCTCCTGGGCACGTTCGTCGCCCATGATGACCTCGAAGCGGTCCTGAGCGTCGGACACCTCCACCCGCTCGTTCGCGTATTCGGTGTCGATATGCGCCTGGAATCGGCGGTGCTGCCCATCCAGGCCACGCTGACCCGCATCGTCGACGGGTTGCCCACCGGGATTCATCACCTCAGGGCCGCCGACGCCGCGGCTGCGTGCGCCGCTGATCGGATGCGCGATGACCACGACCGCGGCGACGACGTCGGTGGAGTCGAAGATCGGCGAGAAGGTCAACACCACGGGCACCACGGTCCCGTCACGGCGCAACCGCTGCGTCCGGTGACTCCCCGGATTCTCACCCGCCGTGACACGCCGCAGGATCAGAGATTCGGCTTCTCGCAGCTCTGGCGGAACGAGGACCTGCGCGTCGATACCGACAAGATCAGCCACGCGATAGCCATACAGCAAGGCCGCCGTCTGATTGCAGTGAGCGATCAGACCGGAACTGGCAATGGCGATAATCGCGCCGCCGGAAGGGTCGATGACCGCGCCCAGGTCCACCCGGTACGCCTCGATCTGCACAGGACTCGATGTTCCCGTCAACGCGCCCACCATCCCGGCCGCTGAGCAGGTCATGTCCCGGCGAAGCGGTCACCATCCATCGACACGTCAGAGACCTCGAAATAGTCTCCCAGGGAACGGTACCGACCACGGTGACAATTTGTCGTGAAACAAGAAATCTGGTCGTCCAGACTGCGCCCGGACGAAGATCAAAAAACGCGGTCCGTCATGACGACGAACCGCGTTCTGACCTACGAATCTCATCGTAGCGGGGACAGGATTTGAACCTGCGACCTCTGGGTTATGAGCCCAGCGAGCTACCGAGCTGCTCCACCCCGCGTCGGCTTCATAAGCCTAGCGCACAGCTGCTCTCAGCTGCAAAACGGGGTCCGGTGACCCACCAGACGGCAGGTCACCGGACCCGTGGGTCATCCGCCGGTGGTCGGCGAGGGGTTCGTCGAGGCCGGCGGTGCCGACGGGTTCGACGAGTTGGGCGCCGGCGTGGGCGTGGTGCCGCCGACCGCGTTCTGGGCGCTCTGGAAGTTGTTCATGGCCTTCTCCAGGGCTTCGAGCGCCTCGCCGTACTTGGCGAAGTCGCCCGCCGCCTGCGCCGTTTTGACGTTGGCGATCGCCCGGTCGAGTTCGTCCGCTGCCGTGGCCAGCTCACCGGTGAGGCTGGGCGGCGGTACGTTGCCCGGGTTTCCGCCGGTGTTGTTGCCACCCGTGTTGTTGCCGGTCTGGGCAGCCTTACCCTGGGCGACCAACTGGTCGAGGCCCTGTTTCAGGTTGTCGGCCAGCACCACATACGTTCCGCCGTCGCCGTACGACATCAGGACCTTCTGCAGCAGTGGCGCCGCGTTCTCCTGGTTGCCCGCCTTGACGTAGACCGGTTCGACGTAGAGGACGCCGCCCTCGACCGGTAGCGTGATCAGGTTGCCGTAGAGCACCTGCGACTGCGAGTTGTTGGAGAGCAGGTTGATCTGCTGTCGCACGGAGGCGTTGTTGGTCATCTTCTGGTGGACCTGGGTGGGTCCTGGGATGACCGTCTGGTCCGGTAGTTCCAGCACCTCGAGCACCGGGTTGTTATCCACGTACGACCCGGAGATCAGTGCCGCGAGATTTTCCCGGTTGGCCGGTGTCACGCCGGCGGTGAGTTGGAACCTGGTCTGTTCCTGCTCGGGCAGTTGCACGTTGAGGTAGAACGGCGGCTGTTTCTGGTTGCTCGACGGCGCGTCCGGCGCATTCGGCACCTGCCAGAAGTCCTGGCCGGAGAAGAACGCCTGCGGGTCGGTCACGTGGAACCGGGTGAGCAGGTTCCGCTGCACCTTGAACAGGTCCTGCGGGTAACGGAAGTGCGCCGCCAGCGCGGCCGGCGTCTCCGCCTTCGGGATGATCAGGTCACCGCCGAAGGCCTTGTTCCAGGCCTTGAGCACCGGGTCGTTCTCGTCGAATTCGTAGAGCTTGACCGTGCCGTCGTAGGCGTCGACCGTCGCCTTCACCGAGTTGCGCATATAGCTGACGTCGTCGCGGGCCAGCGCGAACTGCCCCTGGCCGGTGAGCTCGTCCTGCGTCTCGGTGGCCAGGTTGATCTTCTGCGCGTAGGGGTAGGTCGCCGACGTGGTGTAGCCGTCGAGGATCCAGGTGATCCGGCCGTCGACGACCGCCGGGTAGGGGTCGCCGTCGATCGTCAGGAACGGCGCGACCTTGGCCACGCGCTCGCGCGGCTCACGGATATACATCAGCCGGGAGTCTTTGTTGACCGCGTCGGAGAGCAGGAAGTTGCTCTCGGTGTTCTTGATCGCGAAGACGAGCCGCCGGAAGAACGAGCCGATCTCGACGCCGCCCTGGCCGCTGTAGGTGTAAAGCTCCTCCGCGTTGTTGTTCTCCTCCTGCGGACGGTCGAACTCGACCTTGCGGGCCGCGTTCTGCTGGCCGACGATCGCGTACTCGGTGGACTGCTCGCCGAAGTAGATGCGCGGCTGGGAGACCTTGATCTCCTCGGTCGCCGCGGAACAGCCCGGCGGGCGGTCGTCGCCGAGGAAACCGGAGACGAAGTACGGAAGACCACCGCAGACGACCTGGTTGGCCGGCGCCGCCACCAGGCCGTAGCCGTGGGTGTAGACGGTGTGCCGGTTGAGCCAGTTGCGCTGCTGCGTCGTCAGCTTGTCGTCGTTGATCTCCCGGGCGCCGACCACGTAGTCGGCGGTCTTGGTGCCGATCGTGTAGCGGTCGACGTCGAGCTTCTTGCCGAAGTCGTAGAAGCCGCGGGACTGCTGCGACTGGGTGAACGCCTGGGAGACCAGCTGCGGGTCGACCACGCGCGCGTTCTGGGCGCTGGAGTCGGCGGCCAGGCCACTCGGCGGGACGACGTTGTTCGCGCGATAGGGGTCTATCTGGGTGCCGTCGAGCCCGAACGCCGCCCTGGTCGCGTTGATCGAGCGCTGGATGTACGGCGCTTCCTTCTCGCTCAGGCTGGGCTTGACCGAGAAGTTCTGCACGGCCAGCGGGTAGATGCCGCCGATCGCCACCGCCGAGATCGCCAGCAGGGCCAGCGAGACGCCGGGCCATACCAGATTGCGCATGCCCGCGTTGGAGAACACGATGATCGCGATCGCCACGACGATCGAGATGTACGCCAGGATCTCCTTGGCCGGCAGCAGCGCGTTGACGTCGGTGTAGCCAGCGCCGTAAAGGCCCGGGGACACGTGCTGCTCGAGCAGCAGGGCACGGCGGTCGAGAATGTAGGCCACCGCCTTGAGCAGCACGAAGACTGCGACCAGCGTGGTCAGGTGGGCCCGCGCGGCGGCGGTCATCCGGTCACCGACGCCCTGCAGGCGAACGCCGCCGAAGATGTAGTGCACCGCGAGCGAGCCGAGCACCGAGAGCACCACCGCCGTGAAGGCCACGCCGAGCGCGTAGCGCAGGATCGGGTAGTTGAAGACGTAGAACCCGATGTCCACCTTGTGCTCGGGATCCTTGATGCCGAAGTTTCCGCCGTTGCGGAACAGCATCCAGTTCTTCCACTGGCCCTGCGCGGAGAGCCCGGCGAAGAAGCCGATGATGACGGTGAGGACGGCGATCCAGGTGCCGAGCCGCGGCGTGAGGATCATCCGGTAGCGCTCGAGCGTCGCCTGCTCGGCCGAGTGGGGCCTGAGCAGCGGACGCAGACGGTAGGCGAGATAGAGGTTCCCGGCGATGATCAGCGCGACCGCGAGACCGATGACCAGGAAGAGAAGGAGGCGGGTGAGGAGGACACCGGAGAAGACGTTGACGAAGTCGACCTCGTTGAACCAGAGGTAATCGGTGTACGCGTCGATGCCCCACCCGAGCAGAGTAAAAAGGAGGAAGACCCCGACCAGGACGCCGACGGTGACGCGACCGCGCCGGCTCATCCTCGGCAGGGGACTGTTACGCATTACCAACGGAGGCTCCACAGTTCAGTCGGGCCGGTGTCTCACCGTACGTCATCCGTCACTCAGCCGAGCACGGCTTGGGTGTGCCACCACCGGTGAAGGTCTTGAGCGCGGTCAACGCGTCGTCCACGGTGGCCACCTCGGCCATCGGCAGACCATCCACGGAGTTACGCAGCGCTTCGGCGCAGTTGCCCTTGGGGACGAGGAAGACCCGAGCACCGGCCTTCTTGGCGCCGACGAGCTTCTGCGGGATCCCACCGATCGGGCCCACATTGCCCTCGTTGTCGATGGTCCCCGTACCCGCAATGATCTTGCCGCCGGTCAGGTCGACCGGCTCAAGCTTGTCCATGATCCCGAGCGTGAACATCAGGCCCGCGCTCGGCCCGCCGATCTTGTCGAGGTCGATCGCCACCTTGAACGGCGCGTCCTGCTTCGTCTCGATCTCGATGCCGAGCCGCGGCGTGCCGTCGTCGCCCGCCCTGGTGGTGACCTGGGCGGTGGCCGACTTGCCGGCGCGCTGATAAGTAAGAGTGAGCGCGGTGCCGGCGGGTTTGGCCCGGACCAGCTCGGTCAGTTTGGCCGGGCCGGTCACCTTGACGCCGTCGACCTCGGTGATCACGTCGCCCTTGCGCAGGACGCCGCCGGCCGCACCGCCCGCGGTGACCGTCTTGACGACGGTGAGCACCGGATAGCCCAGCTTGGTGAGGGCGACCGTGACCGCGCTGTTCTGCGACTCGGTCCACTCCTCGGCGTTCTGTTGCTCGACCTGCTTCTCCGTGCGGTCGGGCGGATAGATCAGCTCGCGCGGCACGACCGCGTCGGAATGGTTCAGCCAGCCACTGATCGCCCAGACCAGCTCGACCTGCGACTGCACGTTCACGGTGGTCAGGCGCAGCTGACCGGCCGATGTGGTGGTCTTCGCATCCGTCACCTGGATCACCTCGGTGCCGTTGTCCGAACCGAGCGTGTTCACCGTCGGGCCGGGCTTCAGCACGACGTAGGGCAGGGGTGCGGCCATCACACCGACTGCCAGCAGGGCGGTGATCAGTGCACCGAGAATGACGGTGACACCACGACGTCTCATGCGCGTGAGACTAGCGCCCCCGCCTGAGTTCTCTCTGAGCTGACACCGCCACCGGTCCGGAGCGAGTGTTTCGCGCGTACGGTTGAGCACGTGCCTGATATCCCGTTCGGCTTCTCCCTGCCGGGCGCCCAGCCGCCCGACCCCTCCGACCCGCAGCAGATGCAGCAGTTCATGGCGCAGCTGCAGCAGATGTTCGCCGGTCCCGGCAGCGGTCCCGTGAACTGGGACCTCGCCCGCCAGGTCGCGGCGAGCCAGCTCGCGGCCGCCGGCGACCCCGCGGTGAACATGTTCGAGCGTCACCAGGTCGAGGAGTCGCTGCGGCTCGCCGATCTCTGGCTCGACCCCGCCTCCGCCCTGCCCAGCGGCATCCGTACGGCCGCCGCCTGGAACCGCAACGAGTGGATCTACAACACCCTCGACGTGTGGAAAAAACTGTGTGACCCGATCGCCGGCCGCATGGTCGGCGCGATGGGCGACCTCGTGCCCGACGAGGCGAAGGCCCAGCTCGGCCCGATGCAGTCGATGGTTGCCACCCTCGGCGGCGCGCTCTTCGGCGGCCAGCTCGGCCAGGCACTGGGCCAGCTCGCGGCCGAGGTGCTCTCGGCCGGCGACATCGGCCTGCCCCTCGGCCCGACCGGCACCGCCGCGCTCGTCCCGGCCAACATCAAGGCCTACGGCGACGGTCTCGAGATCCCCGAGGACCAGGTCCGCCTCTACGTCGCGCTGCGCGAGGCCGCTCACCAGCGCCTCTTCGGCCACGTGCCGTGGCTGCGCGCCCACGTGCTGAACGCCGTCGAGACGTACGCGAACGGCATCACCGTCAATCGTGAGGCGATCGAAGAGGCGATGGGCCGCGTCGACCCGAACGATCCCGAGTCGATGCAGGCGATGGCGCTTGAGGGCATCTTCACCCCCGAGGACACCCCGCAGCAGAAGGCGAGCCTGGGCCGTCTCGAAACGGCGCTCGCGCTGATCGAGGGCTGGGTCGGCCACGTCGTCGACAACGCCGCCGGCGACCGTCTCCCGTCGGTGGTCCAGTTGGGCGAGGCGTTCCGCCGCCGTCGCGCCGCGGGCGGCCCGGCCGAGCAGACGTTCGCCGCTCTGGTCGGTCTCGAGCTGCGTCCCCGCCGCCTGCGGGAGGCGGGCGCCCTCTGGACAGCGGTCACCGAGCAGCGCGGCATCCAGGGCCGCGACGCCCTGTGGGGCCACCCCGACCTGCTCCCCACCGATGAGGACTTCGCCAACCCCGAGGTCTTCGCCCAGGGCAGCGCCGACTGGGACATCAGCGAACTCGACCACCTCGGCCAGGGCGAACCCGACGAAAAGGGCGACGAGCCGAAGTAGTCATCCGGCGCCGGGCCCGCGAAGGAGAGGGCCCGGCTCCGCGCTTTCCAAGATCAAAATCTTGGGTGTACGAGCTACCCGAAGCCCACTGACACTCGCCGCGCCAGCTGCCGTCCCGATCCCTCTGCCGCCGCCATCCGGGCGGGCCTGCAACGAAAGCCGATGGATAGGGTGGGGGCATGGTTCGACGGGTGGTTGCGGTGCTGCTGGTGCCGGTGACGTGGAGTCCGCCCGGCGTCGACCTGACCGCTTGGCGGGCGGCGCTCGCCGAGGACGTGGTCGACCTGCTGGCACGCCTGGCCGAGGCCGAGGCCGCCGTCGCCGCAACCGCCGACGATCTCGAGCTGGCTGCCGAGATCGCCTGGCCCGGCATGCGGATCTACGAGGTACCGACCGCCACCTACCTGCCGGTGCTGAAGGCAGCCGCCGCCGACGGGTTCGACCAGGCAGCCGTGCTCGCCGCGGACGCGCCCGACGTGCCCGGCATGATCCTCGGCAAGCTGCTGCGTCCGCTGGAGAACAAGGCCGTCGCAGTGGCCTCCGGCGGCCCCGGAAACGGCCTGTTCGGGCTGGCCACGAGCCTGCCCGCACCCGAATGGCTGGCCGACCACGACTTCGACACCGCCACCGCCCCGCTCCTGCGGCGCGACGCTCCCCACCCCGGCGACGTCTCCTCCACCCCCGAGTGGCGACGCCTGCGCGGCCCCGCCGAGCTATCCAGCCTCGACCCCGCCCTGGAAGGTTGGGAGAACACCCGGGCGCTGCTCGGCGGCTAGCGAACTTTCGCGTCGAGTGCAGCACCAGGCCGATCGCGCCGAGCCGCGCCCTGGCGAACCGGGAGCACAGCCGGCGGCTAGTCGTCCGCCAGCACCAAGCCGGTCGCGGCGGAGATCCCTTCGAGATAGCCGCGGGCGCGCTCGGCCTTGGGGTACCGGTTGACGAGTTCCCAGAAGCCGCCGCTGTGGCTGGGGACGACCAGGTGGGCCAACTCGTGCAGCAGCACGTAGTCGATCACCCAGTCGGGCATCTCCTGGATGCGGTGGGAGATGCGGATCGTACTGTCATCGGGGGTGCAGGAACCCCACCGGCCGTTCTGATTGGTCACCCAGCGCACGCTGGCCGGCTGGACGCTCGCCACGTGGTCGGGCAGGTAGCGGGCCGTGAGGCGGTGCGCCCTGATCAGCAGCTCGTCGTCGGTGCGCAGAACGCGTTCGTCGCGCGCGGCCAGACGGGCCAGCATCCGCTCGACCCACTCGGTCTCCTCGGCCCGGGAGAACCGGTCGGGGATCAGCACGACCACGCGCTCGCCGTCCCGGTAGGCGGACACTGTTCGACGCCGGCGCTGGCTACGCCGCACTTCGACGACGGGCTTACGCGTGCGGGCCATTACCGGCTCGCGCGGCCCAGATTCGGGTTCACGTAGAGACGCTAATCCGTGAGACCCGTGTCACCGCAAGAGTACGCGCGATGACACGCGACGGAATGCGTGCTTCGTCCGGGTAATACCGAAAAAAATTTCCACCGCTGCAACATCTGTGCTCGTTCGCCAACCTAGCCCATGACGTGATCCTGCCGCCATCGCGCTCAACGTCCCGTTTCCGCCTGTTTGATGGCAGCACACGGCGTGTTGCGGCACAACATCCCAAAAAGGGCGATTCGGACCGGCAGACTCACGAAGTCGGCGACACCGCCGGCACCGCGCTGACATGGAACGGCCTTGACCTGGGTAGTGCTCGCCCCGACGGCTGGCCACATCCACGTGGTCCCGGAGCGGTCCAGCGCCGAACACAGGTCGCGGCCTGCCACCGCGAGCAGGCAAAGGGGCCGACCCGGCCGACAACATGACGAGGAGGAACCGTGGCCGACAACACGTACAACGGTTATTGCGTTAAGTGCAAGGAGAAGCGCGACTTCCAGGGCAATGTCGAGGTCTCGAAGACCGGCATGAACATGGCCAAGGGCAAGTGCCCGGTCTGCGGGACGACGGTGAACCGCATTCTGGGCAAGGCCAAGGTCTGACCCACGAACGGCCCGCAGACCATGCCCCACTAGGCCATCGAAGCGTCTGCGACAAGGCTGTTCACCCACCCGGGGAGGGCAGGTCGCCCTCCCCGGCGTTTTCCTCCCGGACTGCCATATCCCGATCGCACGCGGCACGTTGAGTGAGGTTGTGGACAACGCTCCGCACCTGTGGATAACTCACCAAAGGCTGTGGACAACGCGCGTCAGAGGCTAGATGGGCCTGTGGACAACTAATTCGCTCCGCATCCCTTCGATGACATCCTGTGATGCGTGAATCGCCCCACCCTCATCCCCGGTCTGCCCCGCGTCTGGCGCGACGGAGGCGAGCTGCAGCTCGGCTCCGACCCGTCCCGCTCCGTCGTGCTACGCCTCCCCGATCCACGCACCGCCCTCGTTCTCGACCTGCTCGACGGCAGCCGGCCCGAGCGACGGGTACTGCTCGAGGCCGCCCAGCTCGGCGTGCCGCCCGACGACGCCCAGGCGGTCGTCGACACTCTCCGCGCGGCCGGGCTGGCTCTCCCGGCCTCCTCGCTGCTCCCCGCCATCCCGTCCGCGCACCGGCTCACCGGCGAGGCCGCCGTGCTCGCGCTGCGCGGCGACGCCTCCCGCACCCCCGCCACCCGCCTGCGCCGACGCCACGCCGCCCGAGTGCTGATCACCGGAAAGGGCAGGCTGGGCGCCCCGATCGCGGTGGCCCTGGCCGAGGCGGGCGTCGGCCACGTGCATCTCGACCTGCCCGGCAAGGTCCAGCCGGGCGAGCTGGCGGCCGGCCCGTTGCGCGGCTCCGACGTCGGCACGTCCCGCAACGACGCGGTCGCCGCAGCTCTCGAGCGCGCGGTGCCGGGCCTGGAGACCAGTGGCGTGCGCGGCGCCGCCACCCTCGCCATTCAGCTCGACCCCGACACGCCGGTCATCCTGCTGGCCGCGGCCCACGCTCAGCGCGGCCAGCCCCACCTGGCCGTCACGATCCGCGAGGGCGCCGCGGTGATCGGCCCCCTGGTGCCGCCCGCCGGCGCTCCGTGCCTCGCCTGCCTCGACCGGCATCGACGTGATCGTGACGCCGCGTGGCCCGGCCCGCCCCCACGCACCGGCCCCGAGCCCTGCACGGTGGCGACCCTGCTCGCCGCCACTGCCTACGCCGTCGAAGAGGCGCTCACCTTCCTCGACGGCGGCGCCCCGGAAACGCTGGGCGCGTCGACCGAGGTGACCTCCCCGGGCCGCCTCCGCCGCCGCACCTGGCCAGCACATCCCGCCTGCGACTGCGCCCGCCGAGCACTCCGAAAACGCTGATGACCACGAATCTGGTCGCAACTGTGCCCACGGGGGTGCGGAGACGCTGATGACGACGAATCCGGGACGGACTTTTCCGGCTGACTATGGACAAAAGACATCGATGCGGACTGTTGGCTGCCGGCACGTCGGTCACAATGATCTGGTGAGCGACATTCCCCGGCGTGCGGCGGCCCGCACCGCCAAGCTGGCCGCGCTTCCGCTGGGCTTCGCGGGACGTACGGTGCTGGGCTTCGGCAAGCGCGCCGTCGGGATCGCCACCGACGTGATCTCGGCCGACATCCAGCAGCGCACCGCCGAGCAGCTCTTCAGCGTCCTGGGCCAGCTCAAGGGCGGCGCCATGAAATTCGGGCAGGCGCTGTCGGTCTTCGAGGCCGCGATGCCCGAGGAGATGGCCGGCCCCTACCGTCAGGCCCTGACCAAGCTGCAGGAGGCCGCGCCCCCGATGCCGGTGGCGAGCCTGCACAAGGTGCTCACCGAGCAGCTCGGTCCTGGCTGGCGTGACCTCTTCGCCGAGTTCGACGACAGCCCGGCTGCCGCGGCCAGCATCGGCCAGGTGCATCGCGCGGTCTGGAAGCTGCCCCCGGCCCGCAAGAACGCCCGGCCCAAGACGCTCGCCGTTGCGGTCAAGGTGCAATATCCGGGTGCCGGCGACGCGCTGATCGCCGACCTCAAGCAGCTTTCCCGGCTGGCCACCATGTTCAAGCTGGTCCAGCCCGGCATGGACATCAAGCCGCTGCTGGCCGAGCTCCGCGAGCGGATCACCGAGGAACTCGACTACGCGATGGAGGCCGAGGCCCAGAAGACCTTCGCCGAGGCGTACGCGAAAGATCCTGAGATCTTCGTGCCCCGGGTGCTCGCGTCGGCGCCGCGGGTCCTCGTCACCGAATGGATCGAGGGCACACCCCTTTCTAAGATCATCTCTGACGGCACTGCCGCGGAGCGGAACGAGGCCGGCCGCCTGATGGCGACCCTGCACTTCTCAGCGCCCGCACGCGCCGGGCTGCTCCACGCCGACCCGCACCCGGGCAACTTCCGGATGCTGCC
>DASRYP010000575.1:0-4361 GCA_035687165.1 Actinoplanes sp.
CCGCCGGCGACCTGTTCGCGCAGGATCTCGGCGTCGGCCACGATGCTGTCGGCGCGGAAGAGCTTCACGTACGCCGCCAGTTCCTCGGGCGAACGCTCCCCCACCGTCGTCGCGTTCAGCGGCGTGCTGCGACCCGTGCCCCGCTGGTCGAGCAGCAGCACCCGGTGGGTCTGCACGGCCCGCCCGATCCACCCCTCGGCCCGCAACGGCCGCGGCGACTCGCCACCCGGCCCGCCCTGCAGGAACACCAGCCACGGCAGGTCCGCACCCGCCTTGTCGGCCGCCACCACCTCGCGGGCGAAGACCTCGATCGTCTCGCCTCCAGGTTTGCCGTGGTCGACCTTGCCGTGCTGGAGCGGAACAGTGACGGTGTGGTCGGTGAAGCGGAGTCCGGGATGAGCAATCATGCGCCCAGCCTAGAACCGCCGTCTGACATAAAGGACGCTGTCGATGCGGCCGCCACCCGGAGCAGGCAGCCGGCCCGTCTGGCGGCTCTCGAGCTCGAAACCGGCGGCCAGCAACGTCTTCTGCGAGGCCAGATTGTCGGCCGCGGCACCCGCCACGACCCGCGCCAGCCGCGCTTCGCCGAACGCCCACCTCGTGACCAGTTCGACCGCCCGGCGCGCATAACCCCGCCCGCGGAACGCCGGCAACACCCCGAACCCGAGCATCCCCTCCCGGTGGTGCGGCTGGAAGTAGTACAGCGCGATCTGCCCGGCGAACGAGCCGCTGCGCGCGTCGACGATGCTCATCGCGGCTGCCTCGCCCGCCAGCCAACGACCTTCCGCGTACGCGATCAGACGCTCGACCTCAGCGCGGGGTGGAACGACCGGCGGCACCGAGCTCGCCACCACCTCGGGCAGGCTGCGCAGCTCATACCAGCCGTCGAGGTCCTTGGGCTTCAACGGCCGCACCCGGATCACCCCGTCGGTCAGCTGATCGCCGGGCAGATCGGGCAGCGCCCGCGGCGACGGACCCTCCGGATCGTCGGCGAGCCGGCCCCACACGACCAGATCCTCACGTTGCGGACCGGCACCCCGAGCTATCCCCTCACGCCGGAAACCGGCATCTATCGCCTCCCGCTGGGCGGCGGGATCGTCGAGGCGGGTCCGGAATTCCAGGCGGTACGGGGTCGGCACCCGACCAAGTTACTGCGGGCCCACGCGGTCCGTCGCGGCAGCCGTCGCCCGGGGGTCGGCACCGCGCGCGCGGCGGCCCACTAGCGGTAGCCGGTGTCGCCCACCGCACCACGGGTACAGCATCCTAGGAGGCTAGGTAAGTGCCTGGCGGCTTTACGGCTACCGCGCTCGGCGATGCGCCGGCGGCCGGGCCCGTCAGGGCCCCCGCCACCTCGACACCGCACGTCGCGGTCAGGTCGCTCAGTCGTCACTGCCCCGGCCGCGGTTGTTGTCGCTACCACGGTCGTCGCTGCCGCGGTCGTCGCCGTGCCGGTCGTCGCTGCCCCGGCCGTGCCGGTCGTCGCTGCCGCGGTCGTCGGAGCGGTCGGTGTCGTGGTCGGTGACCGCGCCGGTCTTGCGGTCGATGTCGAGGTCGTGCTCGATGCCCTGGTAGTAGACCTCGACCTCCCAGATGGACCGGCCGTGCTCGGTCTCGGCCTCCACCTTGGTCACCCGGCCGCCGCCGACCGTGGCGAGCGCCTTCACCCGCGCCTGCGCCGCCGAGATCGGGGCCGTCGAGGTGGGCGACGACGAGCGGGGGGACACGTCGCCCGGGCCGGAACTGCTCGACCGACGCGGGGCCGGCGTGACCGAGCCGGGCTCGGCTGTCCGGAACGACTCGGACGGGGACGGCGACGAATTGTCGTCGAGGCTGCCGTCACCGCGGAACGACTCGGACGAGGACGGTGCGGATGCGGACGGTGCGGTGCCGTCGCTGGTGAACGTCTCGGCGGGGCCCGCGGACCGGGACGGGCTGTCGTCGGCCGCGGCGGCGAGGGCGGTGCCGGTGACGCCGATGACGGCTGCGGCGCCTACCGCGGCGGCGATCGCGAACTTGCGGTTCATGGGATCCTCCTGGTGGGTCTCTCGTCTTCGTTGCCAGGAGACTCGCGCTTTCGTGGATAGCGCCGCGCCCCATGATCCCTAAGACCCGGTTAAGGCCGCCCGAGCCGCATCGTCACCACCGAACCGCCGCCGTCGTCGAGACGCCCGATCTCGAAGCGGCCACCCGCGGCCTGAGCGGCCCGCCGCGCGATGTCCAGGCCCAGACCGGTCGAGTCCACGCCGCTGACCCCGCGACGGACCAGCCCGGCCGGCATCCCCGCACCTCGGTCCGCGATCGTCAGCAGCACCCCGCCGGACGGCTCGGGCGACAAGCGTACGGAGAAGGGGGTCTCGTCGGGGGTGTGCGCGAAGACGTTGCCCAGCAGCGCGTCCACGGCCGCGGCCAGCTCGTCGGCGGAGACTGCGACCGGCTGCGGCCCGGGCGTCAGGTCCACTTCCATCGCGCGGCCCGTGTCCTCGGCCAGCACCGCCCAGAACGCCGCCCGGTCGGCCACCACCGCGGCCGCGTCGCACTGCTGCGGCTCCGTGGCCTCGCCATCCGTGCGGCGGCGGGCCTGCTTGATGATGCCGCTCACCGCCCGCTCCAGCGCGTCGGCGGCGCTGCTGAGGCGGACGCTCTCGTCCGGGTCACGCAGCCCTTCCGCTTCGAGGCGCAGGGCGGTCAGCGGCGTACGCAAGCGGTGGGAAAGGTCGGCGACCTGTTCCCGTTCGGCGCGCAGCAACTCCTGGATGCGGCCGGCCAGGTGATTCAGGGCGCCCGCCACCTCGCGTACCTCGGCAGGGCCCGCCGGCGACGCCCGGGCGGTGAGCTCGGCGTTGGCGAGCCGGTGCGAGACGTCGGAGAGGTCGGTGATCGGGCGGACGATCGTCCGGGCGAGTCGGTCGGCGACGAGGACGCCGAGCCCCACCAGCAGCGCGCCCAGCCCGAACAGCACCAGCCACGACCGGGTCACGCCGGTGGCGCCCTCAGCGGGCGAGACGACCGTACGGATCACCGCAGTGCCGTCCGCCCGGCCCTGCACCGCGACGACGATCTCGCGGCCGCCGCTGTCGGAGGCGACGGTCAGGCTCTGGCCGAGGCTCGCCAGCCGGACCGCCGGGGTCGCCGCCTGCGGGCTGCCCAGGACCGTGCCGTCGGGCAGATAGACGGTGATCGGGCGGCCCGACGTGACGGCGAGCTGCTCGACCGTCTGCCCCAGGCCGACCGGATCGGCGGTGCCGACCGCGGTGACCAGGCCCTGGATGTCGGCGGTGGCGCGCACGGTGGCCCGGTCCTGGGCGACCTGGCGGACGAGCAGGGCCAGCGGAACCAGGAACGCGATCATCATGAGGCTCGTCGTGGCGAGCACGAGGAGGGTGAGCCGGCTCCTCACAGCGGCTCCGGCGTAGCCAGGCGGACCCCGACCCCCCGGACGGTGTGCAGGTAACGCGGCGCCGTGGCGCTCTCCCCCAGCTTGCGGCGCAGCCACGAGAGGTGCACGTCGACCGTCTTGTCGGCCCCGCCGTAGGGGATCTGCCACACCTCGGTGAGCAGCTCGCGCTTGGTGACCACCTGCCCGGCCCGGGCGGCCAGGTGGTGCAGCAGGTCGAACTCACGGGGCGTCAGCTCGATGCTCTCCCCCGCCAGGCGTACCTGCCGGCCGGCCGGGTCGATCACCAGTTCGCCGACGACGATGGACGGGTCGGCCTGCGGGGTGGCGCCGCGCCGCAGCACGGCCCGGATCCGCGATTCGAGCTGCGCCGAGGTGAACGGCTTGATCACGTAGTCGTCGGCGCCCGCGTCCAGGACCCGTACGATCTCGGTCTCGTCGTCCCTTGCCGTCGCCACGATCACCGGGACCTGGCTGACTGCGCGCAGCATCCGCAGCACCTCGCGGCCGTCGAGATCGGGCAGGCCCAGGTCGAGGACGACGAGGTCGGGCCGGTCGGTGAGCGCGGACTGCACGCCCGCCATAGCGGTCGCGACGGCCGCGACGGCGTGCCCGCGCTCCTTGAGGGCACGCATCAGGGGCGTACGGATGGTCGCGTCATCCTCGATCAGCAGCAGCCGGGCCATTGGCCGAGGGTAGACGCCCGGCGGGCGCGGGCCGGCCGGCTTAACCCTCCCTTAGCGCGAGGGGGAGACAGCGTTAGCCGATCTTGGGGCATAGTGCGGGTCATGCAGTCCGTGAAGCCGCCGCGTCCCCTGGTCGTTGGCGCCGGGTGGGTGGCCGCCGCCCTGGTCGCCACGCTCGCCGGGCTGGGCGGCATCCGGCTGGTGGGTGAGAGCCTGACCAGCACTCCGGGCGGGGTGCACAGCGAGGCGGACGTCGCCCGGGCCCTGGCCGCGGCGACCCC
>DASRYP010000576.1:0-7641 GCA_035687165.1 Actinoplanes sp.
GCGCGGGCACGTCGCCGAGGTCTGGGCGGCGGAGCAACGCCAGCACATCGACAAGCTTGTTGAGGACCAGGTCCTTGAGCATGAGAACCTCGTCGCGGTGCACCGCCTCCCGAGCGAAGTGGACGGCCGTCATGATCAGCATGTCGGTCGCCGAGAGCGCGGTGAGCCCGCTGGCCTCGATGCGGTCGTCCAGCAGAAGAGCCACCGCGTCGTCGGTACGGTTGCCGGTCATCAGGTCGATCGACAGGTGTACGTCGAGCCGATGGCACTCCAGCATGACCGCGTCGGGAGTTGCCTTCATGTACGGGTAGGTCTGGTGCGAGTTCACCGCCATGTGCAGCACCTCCCGCCGCGGAGCCGGCCGGATAGACGCTGTGGCGTAATCCCAATTGCCCTGCACGTAACCGTCTGCCTCAAGCACCCGGACCACGGAGGCAAGCTGCTCACGATCGATCAGCAGATCATTGTCGTTGAACATCCGCATGCCCAGATCCGGGTACGCCATAGCGGCCACCGCGGCGCCCTTGAGTACTGCGCTGCGCGCTCCGGCGCGCTCCAGGATCTGCTGAACGCGGGCGGTCAGCTCGAGCTGCTCGCGTGCCTTCACCCGCTGGCCGTCCGCGGTCACCATGAGCGAGCGCAGGAAGTAGGACGGCCGTAGGGTCTGCCGCTGCTCGACGGCATACCGCACGATGTTGTGCCAGCCCACGCCGATCGTGCGATGGACCGTAAGCATTCCAAGGACCTGGTTCCAGTCCAGAGGAGTGTTGAGCAGTGCCAACATCGAGGTGACCTCGCCCGGACCGGGGTCCGGCAACGACAGCAGCAATGTGAGCTCGATCTCCTTGGATATCGGATCGGTCATCGGTCTACCACCTTTCGGGCGCAAAGCCACGGAGGAACGAGGCGAGGTCGCCTCGCAGATGAACGGTGGCCGCCTCGACGGCCGCCGGTTCGGCATCGCGGGTCGCGGCGCCCACGGCACAGGCCCGCAGCATGTCCGCGTCGGCCGCGCCGTCCCCAACCGCGAGCGTGCGATCGAGGCCGGGCTCCCCGAAACGGCGGCGCAGGTGCTCGGCGAGCGCGGCCGCCTTGCCGGTGCCACGAGGACGGACGACCTGCGCGCCGAACGGCCGGATTCCCGTGACGTCGCAATCCTGGCCGGCTAGCAGCTCCGCGACCGGCGTACGGCTTTCGAACACCGTTATCGCGGTCAGCTCAGCCGGATTCGCCGAGGCGACGGCAAGGGGTTCGATCTGCCGGCGCGGCACCTCATACGCGAGGGAGAACTGCAGGGCCGCCCTGGCACTCGTAGCGTGGAAACCACCGGACCACTCCGCGACCAACTGGATGCCCAGCTCAGAGACCAGTCGCTGAAGCACCCCGAGCGGGCAGACACGGGGGAACGAAAGCCGGCCGCCGTCGCGGTCCAGCTGTACATTGCCGTCGCTGAGCAGTACCTGGTCATCTACGTGCTCCAGCAGCTCGTCCAGGTGGCGCAGATTGCGGAACGAGCGGGCCGACCGGCCGGTCACCAGCAGACACACCACAGACCGCGCACGCAGTGCCCGGAGACCGTCGACCACCTGATTAAACGGACGTCCGGCATCGTCGATCAGCGTGCCGTCCAGATCCAATGCGGCGTAACGAATCACGATCGAAGACCCTGGTATGCGACGAGTTTCAACGGGCGGGCCCGCCTGTCCATCTCTCTCCTCTACAAAGGACGACTGATGCGGGCCCGCTGCCGGAACACGTACCAATCGCGATAGCCGAGCTCCCGCAGACGCGTGCGGACGGACTCGAAGTCGTCGCCGACCCGGTCCGGCCGGTGCGCGTCTGAACCGAAGGTCACCTTCACCCCGTAGAAGCACGCCCGATCCAGCAGTTCCGGGGACGGATACCAGCCGCCGACCGGTTTGGTCTTCCCGGATGTGTTGATTTCCATCACCACATCGGATTCGGCGATGTCACGCAACATCCGATCCACCGCCGGCGTCGCGATTTCGGCGATTTCCGGGCGGTTGCCTTTCAACGCGTCGACGTGCCCGATGATGTCGAACATTCCGCTGCGCGCCGAGCGGCCGACGGCGGCGCAATACCGCTCCTTCTCGGCCTTGAGATCTACGCCCGTCCAGCGCGCCGGGTCGAAGATGTCCCGCTCACCCAACACGTGAACCGACCCGATTATGTAGTCGAGCGGATACTGCCGGTACGTCTCCCGGTACAGCTCCATGTGGTCGTCGAAAAAGTCCGATTCGACGCCCACCAGCACCTCGATCCGCCCCGCGTACTCCGCACGCAGCGCCACCGCCTCGGCGACGTAGTGAGGGAACTCCGACTTGGACATGGCGACCCAGGGCTTGAAATGATCGGCCCGTTCCGCGAAGAACGGCGAGTGGTCAGAGAGACCGATCGTATCCAGACCGGCATCGATCGCGGCCTCGATCATCTGTCGCAGCGTGCCCTCGGCATGACCGCATCTCTGATGGTGGGTGTGCAGATCGAACATGACTTATCTCCGTGTTCGTCGATGCGGCAACCATCGGCCCCGAGGACACCGAAGTCGATATCCCATTTGTGGGTACGCCGCCGATTTCGAGTCCGAACCACTCGATGTCCTAAGAGTCCGGTCCTGCGAATTTGTTGTCGATATCCCGGTTCTGGGACAAGCGGCCCGCCCGCGGCCGGGGCTTAGATGGAGACCTTATGAAACAAGACACTCACCCGCACATCAGCAGGCGCGCGGCGGCAGCGTCGTTGGTGCGCGAGAGGCTGGCGCTGCTATTCGAGTTGCGACATGCCGGCCCGGCCGCTGTGATCAGCCTGATCGTCGCCCAGACCGCGGTCAGCGCGATACCGGCGCTGACCGCGTTGACGACCGAGAGCCTCGTCAACCGACTGCTGGGAGGCCGGCCGGTCACGGCTTCCCTGATCGCGCTGGGAGTGGTCATCCTGCTCGGCCGGATCGCGCAGGTGACCACAGTCCCCCTCGCCTACCTCGTCTCACAGCGTGTGGACGTGGCCCGGCGGTCATCCCTTACCGAGCTTGCCACCGGGATGCCGCTCGCGATGCTGGAACGGTCAAAGGTGCAGCAACGACTGCGACTCGCTCAGGCCGACCCGGAGTTCTGGGCGGAACGGACGCCGGGCCAAGGCTCAACGGCCCAGCTCGACCTGGTCATCCGATGGATCGGCGTGTTCGCCGCCGCCTCGGTACTGGCCACTTTCGCGTGGGCGCTCGCACCGTTGGTGATTGTCCCGGCGCTGCTGAGTCGCTCGATCTGGCGCCGGCAGTTCATGGAACACATCGAGATCGAGCGGGCTGGTGTCCTCGCCGGCATCGCCGCGGACCATTGGCGGCAGCTCGCTCTGACCTCGACTGACGGCAAGGAAAGCAGGACTTTCGGCCTGCAGGACTGGGCCGTCGAGCGATGGCGGCAGCAACTGACCTCCATGTATTCGGCGAAGTGGCATGCCGGCCTGCGCAGCGTGCGGGAGCAATGGAAAATCGCCGCGGTTGTCCTCCCGCCGTTGATCGCGGCATTCGTGCTGACTGTCTGGCGGGCCGGTCGACCGGACGGAAACGTGGGGGTCGCGGCCGCCGTGCTGGGCGGCAGCTGGTCGATTCTGAACCTGCTCACCTTCTCCGACGCGCTGGAGATCGAGGGCGCTATCCCCGGCTGCCAGGCCTACGCCGAGCTACGGAAGGAAATGGCAGCCGTGCAGCACGTCGGCGCGGGGCGCCCGGCGGCAGATCCCCGGCCGGAGTCCGGGGCCGAGCCGACGGCGCCCCTGGTGCGTTTCGAGGGGGTCTCATTCGCATACCACGACTCGGCTCCACGCGTGCTCGACCGGTTGGATCTGGAGATCCGCCCAGGAGAACTTCTGGCGATCGTGGGACTCAACGGGGCCGGTAAGTCGACCTTGATCAAATTGCTTTCCGGTCTTTACAAACCTACCGGCGGACAGATCACCGTCGACGGCATCGACCTGGAACTGATCGACCACCAGCGCTGGCGGAGCCGGCTTTCAGTCGTCTTTCAGGGCTTCGTGCGGTACCCGCTGTCCTTACTGGACAACGTCGCCCTCGGCTACGGCGCTGTTCCCGCGGACGCCGATCGCGTTCGGATGGCCGCGGCGGAGTCCGGGCTGGAGGAAATCGCGTCCCGTCTAAAGGCGAACTGGGAAACTCCGCTGACCCGCTCCCGCCCGGGCGGCGTCGATCTTTCCGGCGGCGAATGGCAGAAGGTCGTACTGACCAGAGCGATCTACGCGTTGCGAAGCGGAGCCCGGCTTCTGGTGCTGGACGAGCCGACGGCTCATCTGGACGTCATGTCGGAGTTCGAGGTATTCCGCCAGCTCGCGGCCCACAAGAAAGAGGCCGGAGTCCTACTCATCTCGCATCGGCTGTCGACCGTACGGCTGGCCGACCGAATCGTATTGCTTGACGGAGGCCGAATCGCTGAATCCGGTTCGCATGCCGAACTCATGCATCTCGACGGCACCTACGCCCAGCTCTTCAAGACTCAGGCGGAAAGATTCAATAAGGGCTTCGACGAACGCTTCGACGAAGGAGTTCCAGCATGAAGCGCTATCTCCGGCTGTGGGCCGAGATCCTCGGTTTGTCGTGGCGTGAGAAGCCCGGCCTGACCCTGACGGTGCTCGCCGTCGAGATCGGTCAGGTCGCTGCCAATGTAGGCATCGCCCTGTCGATGCGCGCCACCGTGAACGAGTTGGTAGCAGGGCACGGCGGGACGGCGGTGTTCGTCGCGGTTGTCGCCGCGACGCTGTGCGGCCTCGTCCTCGTGTTGACTCGGCTGCACGGCCTGGTCGGGCTCTTCATGGCCGTGGAGACGGTCGGCGCCGTCATGGAGGACCGCTTGACCCGCGACATTGCTGCCTTGGAGACGATCGAGCATCTGGAACGCAGCGACTACCTGGACCGGGTCGCGATGCTCCGTGGAGCGCCGCGCCGCATTGTCGGCGGCATGTGGATGGCTGTCCGGGTGTGTTTCTCGGCCGTACAACTCCTCCTGACCCTCGTGGTCCTCGGCACTGTCAGCCCTTGGCTCACCCTACTCTTGGTGCTCGCGGTGGCACCGCTGATGTTCGATCGGCTGGGACGCAAGCTGGAGAGCCGCGCCGAGACCGACACCGCGGGCGCGTTCCGGCTGCAGCGGCAGTTGTTCGCGGTCGCCACCGACTCAAGCGCCGGCAAGGAGGTTCGGATGGCTCAAGTCGGCCCGGTGGTGGCGGGGCTTCAGGCCGATGCCATGGGCTCGGTCACCGCGGGTCGCTACACTGCTCGGGCCCGGGCGGCCGGCCTGCGCATCCTGGGTTGGACCGTATTCGTCGCGGGCTTCACCGCGGCGCTCGGCGGCGTGGTGCGGCTGGCGGAGTCCGGCGCCGCGGCCCCTGGTGACGTCGTGCTCGTCGTGACGCTGGCGATCAGCCTGCAGCAAACAGTGCAGTCGGCCGTCGGGCAACTCACCACGACAATGAGCGCCGGCGTACTGCTGGAGCCGTTCCTCTGGATCCGGTCATATCTGGAGGAGGAGCGCCGTGCCCGCACCGGCGATCAGACACCGCCGCCTCGGCTCGTCACCGGAATCCGATTCGAGTGCCTGAGCCTTCAGTATTTCGGGACCGACAAGCCCGCACTGGCCGATATAGACGTCCTCTTGCCTGCCGGTGCGGTGGTGGCTCTCGTCGGAGAGTTCGGATCCGGCAAGTCCACACTGGTCAAGCTGCTCAGTAAGTTCTACGAACCGACCTCGGGCAGCATTACCGTTGACGGTGTCGACCTACGCGAGTTGCGGACCGAGGACTGGCGGAGCCGGACAAGCGCCGCCTACCAGGACTTCGGCCGATACCCGCAGGTCACCTTCGGCGAGGCGGTCGGAATCGGCGACCTCGCCAATCTCGCGAACGAGCAGGCGCTGGCTCGGGCGATCGGTGCTGCCGACGCCGATGCTCTGCTGTCCAGTCTGCCCGAGGGCATGACGACACGCCTTTCGACGATTTATGACGGGGTCGAACTGTCTGAGGGCCAGTGGCAGAAGACAGCATTGGCGCGCGCCAGCATGCGTACAGAGCCGTTGCTGTTCATGCTCGACGAACCCACCGCCTCGCTCGACGCCGTCAGCGAGCACGCCATCTTCCGGCAGTACATGCTGCATGCGCGGCAAGTGGGAGCGAGGACCGGCGCGATCACCCTGGTGGTCTCGCATCGTCTCTCGACCGTGGCTGACGCGGACATGGTGCTCGTGTTGGACCGGGGACGGCTCGTCGAGCAGGGCACCCACAGCCAATTGCTGGCGTCTGGCGGCCGATACAGCGAGCTGTACCAGTTGCAGGCAGATGCGTATGCCCTGGAGCCGGACGAGGTTTCGCGATAGGAACCACCGGCCTCAAGAATTCACGGACTTTGTGGCGGGTAGGCCGGGATACCCCTGGGGAGTATGGAAGGTGCCGTCCTGACCTGGATGATCTCGATTGCTTAGATCAACTACCAGCCAGGAGAACGGCACCTTCAGGGTGAAGCGTAGAACATCCGCGCGTTTGCGGAAGAAGAGCCGGCGTGTTAGCGATCTTCGGCGGCGTCGGGAACTCGATGAGGCCGCGCTGGGCCGGCTGGCCGCCGCCCGAGCCGCTCAACGGCGGAAGGTGTGGGCCGCGCTGGCCGCCCGACCGGCCGGTTTCCCCTGGCTGCAGGTCGCCGGGAAGGTGTGGGACGGCTGGGTCGTGGTCGACGTCGATGCTTCTTTGGTCGAGTCACACTCGGACAAACAAGGCGCGGCGCCCACGTTTAAGAAGCACATCTTCGGGCTGCACCCGATCGTCGTGTCGGTCGCGAACACCAGCGAGGTCCTGGCCGTGCTTTTGCGTAA
The DNA here is from genome assembly GCA_035687165.1 of Actinoplanes sp. Lineage (GTDB taxonomy): Bacteria > Actinomycetota > Actinomycetes > Mycobacteriales > Micromonosporaceae > Actinoplanes. The sequence goes on from DASRYP010000576.1 coordinate 6,894, forward strand.
AGGCAACGCGGGCAGTAACACCGTGGTCGACTACATCACCGTGCTGAGCGAGGCGATCGCGCAGATCCCGGCCCGGTACCGCAAGAAGATCATTTTCCGGGCCGACGGGGCCGGCGCGACCAAGGATCTGCTGGCCTGGATCAAGACCGAAGCGGCCGAGAAGGGCTACACCTGGCATTACAGCGTCGGATTCGACGTCACCGACAACGTGCGTACCGCCATCTGCGAGGTCCCGGCCGACGTGTGGGCACCCGCGCTGACCGCGGAAGGCACCGTACGGCGCGGCGCGCACACCACCGAGATCACCGACATCCTCGAACTGGCCGACGGCTGGCCCGAGAAGATGCGGACCCTGGTCCGCACCGAACCCCTGCACCCGAAACACCGAAAACAGGCCTCCCAGGTGGAGAAACGACGCGGGCAACGGTTCCAAGCCGTCGCCACCGACCTACCCGGGCACCACTACCCGAAACTGGATGCGTTCCACCGCAACCACGCCGGGGTGGAAACCATCATCAAAGACGCGAAAAACCTTGGCCTGCAACGACTTCCGTCCTACTACCTCGCCTTCAACCAGGCCTGGTGCATCGCCGTCGCGATCGCTTGCGACCTGCTCGCCTGGCTCCGGCTACTCACCCTCGACCACCACCGCAAGCTGACCAAGGCCACCCCCGACACCCTGCGCAACCTCCTACACGTCCCCGCCCGGCTGATCCGCCACGCCCGCCGGCGCCTCATCCGGCTCCCC
>DASRYP010000577.1:0-16736 GCA_035687165.1 Actinoplanes sp.
AGCGGCGGCGGCGGGACCGCCACGGCCGTGCCATGTCCGGAATGTGGACTCGCGCTCTCCGGCGTTCCGACCCCGGCGGAGCCGGGCGAATTCGCCGGGGTCGAGCCGCAGGCGGCTACGCCCAGCATCGTCGCCACCGCACCTGCTGCCAGCGCAAGAACCCGCAGTCGGCTTGTTTCTCTCACATGACCCTCCGTCGTGTCTACGCACTCGGTTTGTCCGGAATCAAGGCCTATAGGGCCGCAACTCACTGCACGATCGTAATGTGAATTTCACGCAGGAACCTCAGCGTGTGATTCACCTCACGACCGTGCAGTGAATGGTGGGTATGATGGCCACGTCGGGGGCGGTTGGGGACCATGGGTGGTGGGATGGCGCGGTCATCACGTGCGGAAACGCCGACATCGCGAGCGCAGCAGGCGCAACGGACTCGTCGAGCCATCCTCGAGGTCGGCATGCGCCAGTTCCGCGACAGGGGATACGACGCCACGTCCCTGCAGGACATCGCCGACGAGATCGGGCTAACCAAATCGGCTGTTTTCTACCACTTCCGGGGCAAGCAGGAGATCCTGCGTGAACTGGCCGAGCCGGTTCGGCGCGACCTCGCCGAGCTGATGGCCCGCGCATCCGCGGCGACGACCCCGGAGGAGCGCGTGGAGTCGATGATCGCCGGTTGGGTCGAGTACCTCATTACCTGGCGCGACGTGATGCGGATCACCGCACAGCAGCCGGCCTTGCGGGCAGACGTTCAGTCGATCATCTGTAACGACGAGATCTTCAGAGTGGTGACGGAGTGCCTCTTCGGCCCGAACCCGACGCCCGACCAGAGCTTCGCCGTCTACACCACCGCGGCCCTGCCCCAGGGGATTTGGGCGCTCGGAGATATGCCCGAGGACCAGATGCGAGCCTTGCTCGAACGGGCGCTACGGCGCATTGCCGCGGTCCGCTGACCTGCACCGCGATCCCCGTCCAGCCCGCTCAGAGGCCGAGGTACGCGGCGCGGACGGTGGGGTTCGACAGCAGCTGCTCGCTGGTGCCGGTCAGCGAGACTGTGCCGGTTTCGATGACGTAGCCTCGGTCGGCCACCTTCAGGGCGCGGACCAGGTTCTGCTCGACCAGCAGGATGGTGAGACCGTCCGCGTGCAGGCGGCGGATGGCGGCGAACATCTGGCCGACCACGAGCGGCGCCAGCCCGAGGCTCGGCTCGTCCATCATGAGCAGCCGGGGGCGGCTCATCAGGGCGCGGCCGATGGCGACCATCTGCTGCTCTCCGCCGGACATGCTGCCGGCGAGCTGGCCGGTCCGGTCCTTCAGCTTGGGGAACAGGTCGTAGACCTGGGCGAACGACTCGGTGGCACGAGCCCGCGCCGGCGAGTCGTACGCGCCCAGCTCGAGGTTCTCTCGCACGGTCAGCTGTGGCCAGAGCTCGCGCCCCTCCGGGACGAGCGCGATACCCAGGCCTGGCCGGCGGTGCGGCGGGACCTTGCGCAGCGACTCGCCCTCGAACAGCAGGTCGCCCCGCGCCACCGGGCGGATCCCGGCGATCGCCCGCAGGATGGTGGTCTTGCCGGCGCCGTTCGCACCGACCAGGGTCACCAGCTCACCCCCGGCGACGGTGCAGCCGACCCCGTAGAGGGCCTGGGCGTCACCGTAGAAGACGTCGATGTCGCGGACCTCAAGCATCGGTATCCTCCTGGTCGTCGCGGCCGAGGTACGCCTCGATGACGATCGGGTCGTTCGCTACCTCGGCGGGCAGGCCTTCGGCGATCTTGCGGCCGTGGTCGAGCACGAGGACCCGGTCGGAGAGGCTCATCAGGGCGTGCATCACGTGTTCGATCATGATGATGGCGGTGCCACGATCGCGGATCTGCCGGATCAACTCGATGAATCGGGCCGCCTCGACCGGGTTGAGGCCGGCGACCACCTCGTCGAGCAGCAGCACGCGCGGGCCGGTTGCCAGGGCCCGGGCGACCTCGAGCCGTTTGCGGCCGGCCAGGGTGAGCTCGCCGGGAAGCCGGTCCGCCCGGTCGGCCAGGCCGATGAACTCGAGGATCTCCATGACCGCGGCCCGCGGGTCGCGGCGGGTGCCGCCGGGCCGGCCGTAGTGGTGGCCGACCAGGACGTTCTCCAGCACGGTGAGCCGGGCGAACGGCCGTACGATCTGATGGGTGCGGCAGATGCCGAGATGGACCGAACGGTGAGCGCGTCCGCCGCTCACCGGTTTTCCGTCAAGCAGCACCCGGCCGCCGGTGGGCCGGATCGACCCGGCGGCGACCGAGAACAGGGTGGTCTTGCCAGCCCCGTTGGGCCCGATCAGGCCGAGAATCTGGCCCTCTTCGAGGTGGAAGTCGACCTCGTCGACGGCGCGCAGGCCGCCGAAATGCCGGCTCACCGACTCGCCGACCAGCAGGGTACTCATGGGGTGCGCCGATCGGCGGTGATCGCGGTCCCCGATGCGGTGACCGGGATGGCCGGCCGGCGCGGCAACCGGCGCAGCCGCTGGACCAGGCCGGTCAGCCCGAGCGGTTCGAACAGGATGATCAGGATCAGCAGGGCGCCGTACAGGCCCAGGTAGAGCTCCGAGAAGGTGGCCAGCAGGAACTCCTGGATGATCACGAAGACGACCGCGCCCCAGATCGGGCCCAGCACGGTGCCGATGCCACCGATCGCCGCCATCAGGATCAGCCCGATCGACCGGTCGAAGCTGAACATGTCCTGCGGGTCGATGAATGCCTGGTAGGAGGCGTAGAAGCCGCCGCAGATCCCGACCATCGTGCCGGACAGGAACAGCACGAGGTCCTGGTAGAGAGTAGGGTTCACGCCCGCGTCGCCGGCCGCCTCGACGTCCTCCTTGATGGCGGACAGGCCGAGGCCGATCCGGGACCGCGCCAGTCCGTACGAGATCAGCACCGCCGCACCGAGCAGGTAGAGGCCGTACCAGTAGAGCTGGTACTTGGTGGGGTTGCCGGCCAGCGGCAGCGAGAGCCCGGAGGAGCCGCCGGTGAAGCCGGACCAGTAGGTGGCAACCAGTCGGGTGGCCTCGCCCACGCCGATGGTCGCGATGGAGAAGTACGGACCCCGCAGGCGCAGCGTCGGATGTCCCCAGAGCACCCCGAACAACCCGGCGGCAAGTCCGCCGAGCAGCCACGCGGCGCTGAAGGGAAGCCCGGACGACAGCATGATCCGGGCGGCCACGAAGCCGCCGACGCCGAACATGGCCGCGTGCCCGAAGCTGATCTGACCGACGTATCCGCCGAGCCAGTTCCAGGCCAGGGCCACGGCCATGAACATGAAGGTGAGGCCGACGACGTTGTGGGTATAGTCGCCGAGCGGCAGGACCAGCGGTGCGATCCACAGCGCCACCAGGGCGGCCCCGAAGGCGAGCAGGAACCGCAGCCGGCTCATCGCAGCACCCGCTGCCCGAAGAGGCCGCCCGGGCGCAGCACCAGCACGATGACCAGCAGCACGAAGCCGACCGCGGTGGTGAGGTAGGGCGGCACCGCGTAGACGGCGAACACCTCGGCGAAGGCGAGCACCAGGGCGCCCGCCGCGATGCCGAGGATGCTGCCGAGCCCGCCGAGCACGATGATCACGAAGCTCTTCAGCAGCTCGCTCGCGCCGAACGACGGGTTGAAGGCGAACAGCGTCGACGCGAGTACCCCGGCCAGGCCGGCGAGCGCGGTGCCGAGTCCGAAGGTGAACACGTAAATCCGCTCCACATTGATGCCGGCCAGGGTGCAGCTGGCCGGGTTCTGGGCCACGGCCCGGATCGCCTTGCCCAGGTAGGTACGGGTGAGCAGGAGGTGCAGCGCGAGCAGGGCGACGATCGCCACCGCGAAGACGGCGAACCGGATGGCCGAGAAGCTCCCACCGAGGATCCGCACCGACGAGGTCGCGTAACTGGTGTGGATGACCTGTTCGTTGCCGCTGTACAGCAGGTAGGCGACGTTGCGGATGACCAGCCAGACGCCGAACAGCAGCAGCAGCGACTGCACCGCGCCGGCCGGCCCGCGGGGCAGGAATCGGACCAGGCCGAGGTAGATGCCCACGCCGATGCCGAAGAACACCACCAGCACGATCGGGATGGCCAGGAACGGATCGATCGCGAAGCGGTCGAACAACTGCCAGGTGACGTACGCCGAGGCCATGATGATGCCGCCGTGCGCCAGATTGACGATGCGCAGCACTCCGTAGATCAGCCCGAGACCGTAGGCCATGGCGGCGTAGAACCCGGCGAGCAGCACCGCCGAGACGGCGAGGACGACCACCTCTCCCACCGCCGGCTCAGCCCTTGCAGGCCGGGTTGGGGGCGACACCCTTGCCGTTCGCGACGTCCGCCGGATAGATGATCGGCGAGGTGCCGTCCGGCAGGTTCTGTTGCACCACGAACGGATAGTCGGCCTGGCCGCCCTTGTCGGCGGGGTAGCTGAGCTTGCCGCCGGGCAGGATGGAGTCCATGGTCAACGCGGACAGTTTCGCCCGCACCTGCTCCTTGTCGACCGTCCCGGCCTGGGCGATCGCGGTGAACAGCGACCGGGCCGCCTCGTAACCCAGCGCCTGGTACCACTCCGGTTCGGTGCCGTACCTGGCCTTGAACTTGTCGACGAACTCCTTGTTGAGGCCGGCGTTGCCCAGCTGCTTGTTCCACCACACCGCGGACAGGATGTAGTTGACGCCGGCGGCCCCGAGCGCCGCGCGGGCGTCCGACTCGGTGCCCCGGGCGCCGTACGTGATCACCTTCGCGCACATGGCGGAACTGAGGTACTGCCGTTGCATGGTGATGAAGTCAGGCAGGTGGGCGTCGATCATCAACAGGTCGGCGTGGGTGGAGCGAACCTTGCTGAGGATGGCCGAGAAGTCCTTGCCGTCGAGGGCGAACGACTCGTCGGTGACGACCTGATATCCGGCGCTGTGCGCGGCCGTGAAATCCTGGACGCCCTTGCGGAAGTCCTTGCCGTGCGAGGTGTTCTCCCAGACGATCGCGATTCGGGACGGCTTGGGCAGGGCGCCGGCCGCCTGCTGCTGGTCGATCCACTGCATCTCGGTGCCGGCCAGGTTGGCCACCGGGGCCAGGGCTCCGAACACCCACTTGTAGCCCTTGGCGTAGATCGAGGTCGCGGCCCCACCGCCGTTGACGTACGGGATCTGGTTCTGCTCGGCCACGGTGCTCTGCGCCTCGACCACGGCCGTCGAGTACGTACCGAGAAGGAAGTTGACTTTGTCCTGGGTGATCAGGCGTTGCGCGAGGTTGACCGCCTTCGCCTGATCGGTGGTGTCGTCCAGCAGGTTCAACTGGACCGGGATCTTCTTACCGCCGAGGTCGATGCCCCCGTCGGCGTTCTCCAGCTCGACGGCGAGGTCGTAGCCCTGCTTGAACCGGCCGCCGGTCTTGGACTCGGTGCCGGTCAGCGGCAACGTGGAGCCGATCACGATCTTGTCGGGTACCCCGGCCGGGCCGGACTTGTCGTCGCTGTCGCGGCTCGGGACGCAGCCGGCCAGGAGGAGGGCGGCCACGCCGACGAGGACGGTTGAGCGGTTCACGGCAGATCCTTTCCGGACGCGCAAGCGTCCGATAGTGAGGAAGTATCGCCGGAAACCCCGTCGGCGATGCCGTGCACCAGCCCGGCACGGACGAGGTCCTGAGGGCGCAGTCTCAGCTGCGCGGCAAGGTCGGATGCGTCGCCGGGGCGGCGCTTGAGAACGGCGGCGGCCGTGGTCGTGACCGGATCCTCCGATGCGGTACGGAAGGTGCTGAACAGCTCGGCGATGTCCGGTCGGCCCCGGTGGCAATAGATCGCTTATCGGCTAGTCCACCTTGCAATCAACGATGATCGATGTCAAGGTCGGCCATCCGACCGCCGAAACGGCCCGGTCGGGAGACCGCGAGCCCTACGATGACCAGGCTGATCAGCGCCGCAACGACAACCACCCGAAACGCAGTTCGGCGGCGCGGACGGACAGTCCCCGACCAGACCGGAAGTGGACGCTGGTCACCAGTTTCGCGCCGCTGTCAGTAGCCGATGTCCCGGCGCCGAAGGCCCGCGTAGCCGGCTCCCGCGAACGCGGCGGCGAGCAGGCCAAGCACGATCAGGGGCATGGCTGAGACATCGTCCAGCGGCGCGTTCGGCGTATGCACGAACGGAGATGCGCGCGCCCCTCGCCGAGGCCGAACGCGATCAGGGTCAAGGCGGTTCCGGTCAGGGACACGCTCAGCTGGCTCGCGAGCCAGGTCCACCGGCTCGTCGGGGTGGCCAGCACGACCTCGGCACGGTCGGCCGACTCCTCGGCTCTGATCCGCAGGACGCTGCTCACTCCAAATGCGGCGGCGAGCAGCGCGGACAAGCCGGCGGCGAGCAGCAGCACAGCCGTGGCAACGAGGAGCGTGGTGAAGGCCAGCGAGAGCACGACCGGCCACCAGCGGTCCGCGCTGTAAGGAAAGGTGCGCTGGCCCCAGCCGAGGGGTGAGGCCCAGGACAGTGCGCCGTTGCCGACGTCGCCGGCAGCGCGCAGCGCGAAGGCGGCGCCGAGCAGCATCGCCACCGTCCCGTACACCGCGCGGGTGTTCTCGAAGACCTGCGCCGCAGCGGCAGTGAGCGAGGCGAAGACGAGACCGACAGCGTGCTGCCCCACCCGGGCCGAACGGATCAGTTCGGCCCGGCCGGACTCCTCGTCGGCCCGGGTGTGCCGGCCGATCAGGAACATGCTCATCAGGGCGACCACGATCGACGCGAAGGCGAAGATCTCGAACACGACTTCGCCACCGATCGACTCGAGCAGGCCGGTCGGACCACTCATCGCGATCACGGCGTTGTTCGCGCCGATCGTCTGCCGCAGCTTCTGCAACGCTTCCGGCGAGCCGTACAGGTTCTGGCTCTGAACGGACTGGACGAGCACGAGCAGGGTGACGCCCAGCAGCCACCAGGGCAGGCTCATCCGCTCCCGGCGCAGCAGGAAGCGCAGCAGTGGCAGCGTGCCGGTCACGAGCCCGCCTCCTCGTCGCCGTAGTGGCGCAGGAACAGCTCCTCGAGCGTCGGTGGCGAGCTGGTCATGCTGCGAACACCCAGCGGAGCCAGCTCTCGTACCACGATGTCGAGCTGGGCAGTGTCGACATCGAACCGGGCGTGGTGGTCGTCGACAACCAGGTCGTGTACGCCGGACAGGCTCTCGAGGCCGGTAGCCGGCCGTGCCGTCTCCACCGCGATCGACGTACGGGTCAGGTGGCGCAGCTCCCCCAGCGTGCCGGACTCCACCGTGCGGCCGAGCCGGATGATGCTCACCCGATCGCACAATGCCTCGATCTCAGCAAGGATGTGACTGGACAACAGGACGGTCCGTCCCTGGCTCTTGACGTCGTGGATGCACCGCTGGAACACCGACTCCATCAGCGGGTCGAGGCCCGAGGTGGGCTCGTCCAGCAACAGCAGCTCGACGTCCGACGCCAACGCGGCGACCAGAGCGACCTTCTGCCGATTGCCCTTGGAGTACGTACGCGCCTTCTTCCGCGGGTCCAGGTCGAACAGGTCCAGCAGCTCGTCGCGGCGTCGCCGGTTCAGTCCCCCGCGCATCCGGCCGAGCAGATCGATGACCTCGCCACCGGTGATGCTCGGCCACAGGTGACGTCACCCGGTACGTAGGCCAGGCGCGCGTGCAACGAGTCGGCGTCTCGCCACGGATTGCCGCCGAGCAACCGCACCTCACCACCGTCCGCGCCCAGCAGCCCGAGCAGCACGCGGATGGCGGTGGTCTTTCCGCTGCCGTTCGGCCCGAGAAAGCCGTGCACCTCGCCCTTCGCCACCGTCAGGTCGAGCCCGTCGAGGGCTTTGGTCGCCCCGAACGATTTACGCAACCCGGTGACGGCGATCGCCGATTCGCTGGACGTGCTCATGTCAGCTCCTTCTCCAGGGACGAGCCGTGGTGGCGGCGGCACAGATGCTGCTTCCAGACCGGCACCGCGAACCTGGGAAGCGGACGTGCGGGCGGGACAACCGTGCCGGCTCTACGGGTCGACGAAAATCAGCGACCCGGCCGCCGGGCACTTCTCGCCGCATCGTACGCCGTTTCCGAGGTATGACCTGCCCGTCCACGCCCGCTGCGCCGACGACTGTCAACGACGCCGGTGACCGGCGAGCCGCTGCCCGGCGCGGCCGCCGGTCACTACCGCGAGCCGGGTCAACGCCTGCCCGGTGATCTTCGGGCAGGCGTTGACGTTACAGAGGAACTGCCGTGACCGGAGGTGGATCACCATGCACCGTCCGGCCACGGCGTGGCACCAGGTCATCACCGCCGACAGCCGCACTGTCATGGCCGATGAGAGCGCGGCGGAGGTCGATGGACACTATCCCCGTGTTTTGCTGGCAGCAGGGAGGACAATCTACATGCGATGGAAGATGTCGGCTGGCGTTCTGATGGCGCTGGCCTTTCTGATTCCAGCGGCTCCGGCGGTAGCGCAAACCGAACCGCCGGTGCTCAATGAGGCCTGCCAGCCCGTCGAACGTAAGGTGTACAAGGACATCCGTGAGCTTGTCACCATCGATCTGGACACCGCCACCGATGTAGAGGTGCGGGTGTTGGCCAACCAGATCCTGAGCGCGGCCAAGGCCGACTCGTTGCCCGTTCTACCTCCCGCGGTGCAGGAGCGTCTGGACGGCACCGCGGAGGACTTGCGGGCATTCCTCAAGGCCGACGTGCAGAACGCCTGGTCCACGGATCTGCGGATCTCGGTTGGCCGGACGCTGCCGGGCGCCGGCACCAACGTGCGGGCAGCCGCGCAAAAGGCTCTGGACGCCGAAGCGATCAACGCCTACCTGGCGTACCTGAACGACGGCCTGTACGTCGCCCGTGCGCTTGACTGCGCGACTCAACCGACAGCGACACCGAGCGTCACGCCCAGCGCCACGACGACCACTACACCGGGCGCCACGTCCAGCGCCACGACAACCGCGACACCGATCCCTTCCTCCTCCGACAACGGGGGAACTCCCGGTGGCGGTGGCGTGGACTGCCCATCACCGGTACCAACATCGGGATCCTGGCGACAATCAGCGGTGTTCTCCTGCTCCTCGGCGGCGCCGCCTATCTGATCGGACGCCGACGCCGCTCCCGATTCGTGGCGTAGTCGGCCGGACGCGCCTGGCTCAATGTTTCACCGAGCCAGGCGCCGTCGGCGCCTTGGTACCTGTCTTGGGTGAGGGTGTCATGGTGGCCGGTCAGCTCAAGGATGACTCGGGCCGGTGGTGTTCGAGGAGGTCACGGGCAGTGGCCCGGATGATCCACCTAGAGTCTGGCGGTGACCGTGTACGAAATCGCCGCTAAGTTGCCCACGATCGCCCTGCTCCGTAGGCGTTGCCAGGCCCTCGCCCTCCAGCGTCGAGGGCGACGCGGGCCGCGGTTCAGGAGGTGCTCCTCGGCTGCCTCACCATGTCGACCTCTTGTGCGGGGTGATCATGAGCGGTTTGATCTGTTCTGTTGCGCTGAGGTTCGGCTGCCCGATCTTGTCCCGGGTTGTTTTCCCGCCGCGGCTGCGCGAGTTCGGCTGCTCGTCCGACGTCGCTGAGGGATCAGGACGTCGCTGAAGGATCAGGAGGAGAAGACGACGCCGGCCGGAAACTCCCCGCTGTCCTGGCACGATCGTCGGACTTTGGACACGATCGCGCCTGCGGCGGAGTCGAAACGGCCGTCCTCCGGCGTCATTTCCCCCGTCCGCTTGTCGATCGTCAACATTCGGTCGAACCGGCGATCGAGTCCGAACTCGTAGCGGACCTCGTTCTGCGTCTCCCCGGACTTTCGCGCGGCCACCATCATGCCCACTGCAGCCTCCACGCCTTGGCAAAGTCTTCGCCTGTCGGACCGGGAATGTCATTCTGCCAGTCGGAGACCTCGTTGGCCGCGCGGTGCGCCTCTTCATAGGTCGCGCCGGGGTGGTCGGCATAGAAGCGGGCCTCGGCGTACTCGTGTTCCAGCAAGGCCAGATCCTCCGGCATCCACCGACCGGCACGGAGCCGCAACCAGGCTTCGGCGATGTCGGCGCTGGCGTCGTAGCGCCGGTAAACGATGCCGTCCCACCCGTCGCTGAGCGGATGATCTTCGAAGAAGACATGATCACGAATGCCTTGAATCGTGGCGACGCCGAATCCACTCAATCCGTCGAGGCGACGCACGGCGAGGAGACGATCGGCGATCACCTCGGCATCCGGATTCGCCCGTATGTCGTCGTAGGCGGCCTCGGCCCAGCTTTGCTGGCTTTCCCAGTGAGCCGGGCCGCTCGGCCGGGCCGTACGGGAATTGGCACGCTGTTCGGACATGAGAAACACCCCAAGATCGCGGATCACCGATTTCCCTGATGAGCCAGGTGACCAGCGGTAACGCCATTCGGGCGAGGCAATCGAACGAGTCCGGACGATCCCGGACGAGCCGTTCGGATGACCATGTCGCCAACTGCCGGTATGGCTTTCCGGCGAGGCGATTCGTACGCTGTCCTCGAACGTTCGGCGCTGCCTGCCGAACGGCGCCGGTACGTTCGCAAGGGGGTTGAGCGACCTGGCAATCGTCAGTGCAGCCGATCTTGCTGCGACCCGAGATTGGGTGGATTTCGGCAGACTTCTCAACAATCTGCGGACAGCCCGAGATCTGTCCTTCACCGGCGTCGCCGAGCAGGCGAGACGGCTCAAGCTGCCGCGGGACCTACCGCCGGCGACAGTCAACCCCGCTCTCAACGGCAAGGTGCGCCCGTCCAGGGACGTCCTGTTGTGCCTGCTCAAGGTGTTCGGCGTGGTCCCGGACGATCAGGCATTCTGGCTGGAAACTTGGCAGCGCTTGGCCACGATGCCATCAGCCGGGCCGTCGCCACGCTTTGACGAGATATCGCCACGTCAGCTCGGCATTCACGCGGCAATCACGCTTCCCGGCAGCCCTGGAGAATTGCCCGAATATGTGGAGCGTGACTTCGACGACGACCTGCGGAAACTCATTTCGGCCTGCACTGATCAGGGTTGCTTCGTGCTCCTGGTGGGCCGCTCGTCGACGGGAAAAACAAGATCACTGTACGAGGCAGTCCATGCCGTCGCGCCGAACTGGCCGATTGTCCAGCCAGCCGGCACTGACGAGATCATTGAATTGCTGGACGGCACGCGGCGCAGGATCATCGTCTGGCTCGATGAGATGGAACGGTTCTTCGATTCCCAGCCACGGCTGACCAAAGAACACGTGGCCAGGCTTTTCCGGTTTCCGGCGTTGGTGGTCGCGACGCTGTGGCCCGACGACTACCTCAAGCGGAAGTCGAGACGCGGGCGTCCGGGCGAGATCGAGTTCGATCGCCGGCTGCTGGACCTGGCCAAGGTCATACCCGTGTCGGACGAGATCTCCCGTCAGGAACATGAGAGAGCTCAGCTTGCCGCCGAGCGGGACAATCGGATCCGGCTTGCCTTGAACGTCACGGACGCAGGGCTTACCCAGGCGCTGGCAGCCGGCCCCGAACTCCTGCACCGATGGGAGCTCGCGCCTGACCCTTACGCCAAGGCCGTCATAAGCTTTGCTGCTGACGCCCGGCGGCTCGGCGTCCTCTCACCGCTGCCGGAGGAAGCTCTCAAGGCCGCGATCGGCGGTTACCTGACGCCAGCGCAGCGGGTCAATCGTCCGCGGCACTGGTTGCCCGACGCCTTGGCGTTCTGCCTGGATGAGGTACACGGCGGGGTCTCAGCCCTGGCGCAGGCCGACGACGAGGCGGGCACGTTGGTCGGCTACGTCGTCGCCGACTATGTGGCCCAGCACGTGCGGCAGACCGAGTGCCCGCCGCGGAGCGCCTGGGAGACGCTGATCGCCTCGGCCGTCGACGTCGATGACCTCCGTCGCCTGGTCTCCGCGGCAAACGCCCGCATGAGGTATTGCCATGAGGAGCAAGCCTTGCGCCGCCTCTTCGAGCTGCACGGCGAGGGAGCGGCGGACCTCGCCGGGGTCATCTTCCGGACCGGGCGCGATCAAGAGGCAACCGACCTGCTGAGCCGACGCCTTGCGATGGTTCCGGACGACCGGTCTGCACAGGATCGGCTCCATGCGATCACTGCGCTCGCCCAACGGATCTCCGGTCTGCGGGCAGAAAGGGACGCTCGCGCCAGGCGTCGTCTCGCCGAATTGTTCGCGGACGGTGGATTGGTGGAGGACCTGAGGGTCAAAGCCGACGGCGGGAGCCTCCTGTTCGAGGAGGACCTCGCGGTCCTGCTGGCCGAACGCGGATCGGTCGACGAACTGGTTGAGCGAGCCGACCAGGGCAAGGAGCCCGCTGCGAACGCCCTGGCCGAGCTGCTGGCGACGCATGGCCGGACGGAAATGCTGCACCAGCGAGCCACCGCAGGCGATCAGGTGGCGGCACGCCAGCTGGAGAAATTGCTGGCCGCAGGCCCGGCTGCCGACGGAGTCGCGGTCCAGACCCAGCTTGCGCACCTTCGCCGCCGGATCAGCTCGGGCGACGAGGCCGCGGCTCAGCAGCTGACCGCCCTGCTCTTCGACCTCCGAAGCGAAGTGGAGCTCAGGCGGGAAGTGGACGCGGGCACTTTCGGCGCGGCCGATCGGCTGGTGGCGTTGCTCAACGTCGACGAGACCAAGGACCGCTCGGAGATCGACAGCCTTCGGGCTTACGGTCTGAGCGCGGACGGCACCCCGTTCAAGCCGCGGGTAGTGTGATGGCGACCGTCACCACCCTGTTGCGCGACCTGCCGCTCAACCGCGTCGTCCGACTCTCGGGGGTATCGGCCGAGGATGTCGCCGCAGAGCTCGGCCGATCCGACGGCCTGCCGGCCTGCGTCCTGGTGGGACCGCGTGGGTCCGGGTCGGTGGCAGCCTTCGTGAGTGAGGTGCTCGACACTCTGGACGCGATCGCGCGTCAGCTTCTCCCCGGTTGGCTGCCTGAGGCGGACGGACTCGATGGACCCCAAGGTGCGTCGGTCGCGGCGATCCGGGCCGTGGCCGTCGAGCATGCGCGCGCTACCGGCCAGTCCAGCGCGTTCCTGGCCGACTTGGCAGCCGAATGGCTCGCCGACCGCACTGCACCTACCACCCGACGTTGCTCCGCAGCCCGATCCGGCCTGATCTCTGGTGGCCGGCCGAACGCGTCGTGGTGGAGTTGGACGGCCTGGAGCATTGTCGGCCGGATCAATACGACGCCGACCGGGTCCGCGACGAGCGGTTGCAACTGGATGGCTACGCCGTCCTCCGGTTCACCAACGCGCGCGTGCGACACGACGTGCAAGCGGTGGTCGCACAAATTGACCTACTCATTCGAAATCGCAGGCATGACATGACTAAGGAGCATCAGGGTGGCTGACGACCTCACTCCGGCGGAGAGCGCAGTGCTCATCGTGTTGATGACGGAAGCGCGCAAGATCTCCAATAACGAGTTGAAGGAGCGCTACCAGATCACCTTGGACGGCGCGAGCAGGAGGAAACTCAACAAACTTGAGTACGTCAAGACCGACGAGACTGTCCGACCCTTCGTACACGAACTGGACGACAAAGGCTGGGCCCGTGTCCATGAAGACATGAACTTCGACAGTCCGAAGGCCAAGGCGTTGGGAGCGGCCCTGAGTGCCCTGCACGTCACCCTCCGGGAGCGTGTCCTGGGGCACGGTGAGTACCGCAGGTTCTCGGAGATGTTCGCCCGGCCGGCCGACGTTCAACCAGCGGAGGACGATCTCGAGACGCGGGTCCGGATGGTCTACGAGTCGCTGACTTCCGCGCCCGGCACGTGGATCAAGATTACCGCTGTCCGGCAGAAGCTCGGCGACGTGACAGAAGCAGCGCTCGATGACGTCTTCCTAGCGCTGAGCGATGCCGATGACGTGGAGATGATGCCCGAGTCCAACCAGAAGACGCTGACCGACGAGGATCGCCGAAGCGCGGTACGCGTCGGCGGCCAGGACACGCATCTGCTGGCCATCGGCACGCGATGAAGGAAGACGAACGCAACGCACTGGCCGCGCTCCGATTTGACTGGGCGCAGGTACCCGATGACGTATGGCGCCCCTCGCCGTTCCACATCGACGGCTTGCACCCAGGGGTGGTCAGCGACGTCGTCGCTGGCATGGCTGACGCGCGAGCCAGCGCTGATGGCAGCCCGCTCGGCTTGATCTTGCGGGGGCGCCGGGGATCGGGCAAGACGCACTTGCTCGGCTGGGTGCGCCAGCAGGTTCAGGAGCAGGGCGGCTACTTCTTCCTGGTGGGCTTGCTGGACGCCAAGGATTTCTGGGACAGCGTCCTGGCCTCGATTATGGAAGGTCTGTTCCGGTCCGTGCCGGGAAGTGACACTCAGCTGCGACTGTTCCTGCGACGACTTTCAGCGGTGGTCGGCGCTCCACGGGCCGCACGGCGGGCCGTCATGGGCGAGACCGACCTGACCCCGGCCGCGCTGGACGCCTTCGTGCGGGGCTTGGACGAACACGACCGAATGGTCGCGCGCGAATGTGACGACACGCTTCGCGCGCTGGCCCTCTACGCGTCGGAGGACGTAGTTCATCGCGATCTCGCCGAGAACTATTTCAGCTCGGAGCCCGAAGCAGTCCCGGGCGAGCGGGCCGAGTGGCGGATGCGTCGCAAGGCGCGCTCAGCGCAGGAGATCGTGCGCGAACTGTCCAGGCTTCTCGCCGTGACCGGCCCGACCGTGATCGCCGTCGATCAGATCGACACCTTGATCTCGCAGTCGTCGGTGGCGTCGCACGACGGCCAGCACGTTGACCCGGCGGATAACCACGACTGGGCCCAGATGCTTGTCCTCGAACAGATCGCGCACGGGTTGATGGCCCTCCGGGAGAACACCCGCCGTACGCTGACCGTCGTCGCGTGCATCCCACCGTCCTGGATGCTCATCAAGAACAAGGCGACCGACACGGTCCGGGACCGCTTCCGCGAACCCCCGGAGATGCTGACGATCCGGGATCCTGCCCTGGCCCGTAGCATCGTCGAGAAGCGATTCGCGCGCCGCTTCGGCCAGATCAGATTCGCGCCACCGTACCCGTCCTGGCCAGTTCGCCCCGAGGCGTTCGGTGCCGCCGCCAAATTCACGCCCCGGCAGCTCCTGGTCGAGATTGACGCGCACATACGGACCTGCCTGCTGGACGATGAAGTTCGCGAGCTCAGCCGACTCGGGGAACCGCCGAGCAGCGAACCCAGCGCGGCGCCGTTGATTCCCACCGACATCTCGGAGGACGTGACCAAGCAGTTCGACACGCGATTCGGCGAGCTGATGGACGAAGCGGACGTGGTGACACCACTCGATCGTGATCAGGAGGACGCCGTCGTCCCGAGCCTGCTGGCGGCAGGACTCCAGGCCTGGATCGTCGAGCGGGGCGTGGCCGACGAGGCCTTCGGTCAGGACGGTCCCCCTAGTGCCAAGCCCGCGCTGCACGCCCGGTTGCGTCGGACGCTTGACGAAGGCACCGAGGATCAGGCCCATTGGTCCTTCCGAGCGATCACCAGCAAGCATCACGGCGTGGCCGCGCTGAACCGCATCAAGCGAGCGGTTACGGCGGCCGGCGTCGACTACCAGGTACCCAAGCGCAGGCTCTTCTTCTTGCGCAACGGCGCGTGGTCCGGAGCCAAAACTCTGAGCACGATCGACGAACTCAAGTCCAGGAACACCGTCACGCTGGCGTTCGGCGAGTCCGACCTACGGGTCCTGTCCGCACTGAAGGTCCTGCTCGACGAGGGGCATGTCGACCTCCCGGCCTGGTTGATGCTGCGGCGGCCGGCGAGCGGGACAGAGATCTTCCGGCAGGCCATGTCCGAGGAAGCGGGATCACTGTTGCCCCCGGAGCGCGCCCCACTCATGGATGCAGCGCCGGATGAATCGAAGACCAACGCCCTCGTCCCGGCGCCAACCGCAGAAGAGGCACGCCCGACGGTCCCGACCTTGCCGGTCGGCCACGACCATGTCAACGGTGGCCCTGTCCGTCTAGCCCTGGAGTCGCTTCGCAAACACGTTGCGATCTTCGCCGGCTCGGGTTCGGGCAAGACCGTGTTGATCAGGCGCCTGGTCGAAGAATGCGCCCTTGAGGGAGTGTCCGCGATTGTCCTGGATCCGAACAACGACCTGGCTCGGCTGGGCGATCCTTGGCCGGCGCCACCGGCGGAATGGGCGCCCGGGGACGCGGAGAAGGCCGCTGCCTATATCGCCGGCACGGAGGTTGTGGTCTGGACGCCGAGGCGCGCGACGGGACGCCCGCTGAGCTTCCAGCCGTTACCAGACTTCAAGAGCGTGCTGGACGAGCCGGACGAGTTCAACGAGGCGGTCGACTCGGCGGTAGCCGCGTTGACCCCACGCGCACGCCTGGACAGCCGAGCGGCTAAGGCACACCTCGGCCTGGCCGTTCTGCGTCGTACGGTGGACTACTACGGCCGGCACGGCGGCAGCAGTCTCCGCGGCTTGATCGAGACGCTCGCCGACCTGCCGGACGGAGTCAGCGAGCTCGACGGCGCAGACAAGATCGCCAACGGTCTCGCCCAGACGCTCACGGCATCGATCGACAATGACCCGATGTTCGGCGGCGACAGCACACCGTTGGACCCAGCAGTCCTGCTGACCCCGTCCAAGGGAAAGCGAGCCCGCGTCTCCGTGATCAGCCTGGTCGGCCTGCCATCCGACGACATGCGCCAAAGCTTCGTCAATCAACTCGAGATGGCCCTCTTTGCGTATATCAAGAAACATCCCGCCGGCGGCCGGCCGCTCCTCGGGCTGTTCGTCATGGACGAAG
>DASRYP010000578.1:0-4450 GCA_035687165.1 Actinoplanes sp.
GGCGACAGGACTCGAGCATGCCGACGCCCTCCCGAATCTTCCGGTACTCGGGCAGTGACCTGCCCGCTTGCCGCATGAACCAGACCGGGGTGTGCGGTACTTCGAGGCCACGGCAGGCCCGAACAAAAGGCGAATCAGTCAAGACGGAAGTCACCGCGCCATCGTGCCACGACACGCGGGGCGTGCCGATCGGCTCCGGACACCGTGCTGCGGCATAGTCTTCCCCCATGGCGTCCCCCTCCGCTGTTCCACCGGCGTTCGCCCGCGCGGTCGACGCTCTGCGGGCACCGGCGCCTCGGCCCGAGATCCTGCTCGAAGAGATCGCCGCCCCTCAACGGCTCGCGCCGTACGCGTTCGCGATCAGTGCGACCGTGCTGCGCGCGGGCGACGAGGTGGCCGGCGGCCGGCTGATCCTGCTGCACGACCCGGCCGGGCACGAGGCCTGGCACGGCGACATCCGCCTGGTCACGCTGGTCACGGCAGAACTCGAGGACGAGATGGCGGGCGACCCGATGCTCACCGCCGTCGCCTGGACCTGGCTGACCGACGCGCTCGAGCAGCACGCCGCGGCCTACACGGCGATCGGCGGCACGATCACGCAGACGACCTCGACCCGCTTCGGCGAGCTGGCCGGCCCGGCTCCGACGGCCGATCTCGAGGTGCGCGCCTCGTGGACCCCGACCGGCGACGACCTCACCGCCCACCTGCTCGGCTGGTGCGGCATGCTCGCCTCGACCGCCGGCCTCCCGCCCCCCGGAGTCGCCACGCTCACCGACCGCCAACGCGTCGGCTGAGTTCGCTCAACAGACGTCAAACGTGTCGCAAGCGGTCTTGATCGGAATCGCCAGGCCGATGCCCTCGGCGTCCTTCGCCTTGGCCGTGGCCACGCCGACCACCTGCTCGTTCGCGTTGACCACCGGGCCGCCCGAGTTGCCTGGATTGATCGGGGCGTCGAACTGGACCGTCGGGCCGTCCGGGTCGTCCGGCCGGTAGGCGCTGATCACGCCGGTGGTGACCGAGTCGTCCAGGCCGAGCGGCGCACCGACGACGACGACCTGCTGGCCCGGCTTGACCTGGGCGGTCGAGGTGCCGAGCCCGGCGATCCGCTGATTGGCCCGCAGCAGCGCGAGGTCCTTGGCCTTGTCGACCTTGACGATCGTCGCGTTGATGCGGGTGCTGCCGCGCTCGAGCGTGACCTTGCTGCCGCCGTCGGTCCAGATCTCGGCGACCACGTGGTAATTGGTGATCAGGTTCGACTGGCCGCCGGAGGCTTTCTTGCCGACCGAGAAGGCGGTGCCGGTGAAGCCGCCGGCCCGCACCCGGAACACGCTGGGCAGGACACCGGAGGAGACGGCCTCGGGGTCGAAGACACCGGCGAGCTGCTTCTCGAGCCGGTCGGTGCGGTTCTTCTCGGTCGAGAGCACGGAGGCCAGCTCCTGGCTGTGCTGGGTCATGCTCTCGATCCGGTACGCCTGCCACCCCGCCACCAGGAGCAACAGGGCCACCACGCCGATGACGAACGGCTTGACCCGGCTCCCGCCAGGAGCGGCCCGCCGGGGCTCGGGCTGCGGCTCGGGCTCGATCGCCGGGGACAGGCCGGTGTGCCAGGCGGGTTGCTCGCCGGTGCGCCAGGCAGGCTGTTCGCCGGTGTGCCGGGGGTTGTGCAGCGGATCGGCCGGCTGCCAGTGGACCTCCTCGGCCCGCTGCTGCGGTCCGGCCGGCGGCGCGGAACGGGGCCGGACACCACCCGCGGGCTCGTCCCACGGATCGGCCGGGACCGGCTCGGACCAGCGCTGATCACGCGCCGACTCGGCCCAGGGGTCGGCCGCCGGCGCACCCCACCGGCCCGGATCGCCCGCCGGGGGCTCCTCGGCACGACGCCGTCCGTCGTATCGGCGCTGCTCATCGGAGCCCGCGGGGGTGAACGGTTCGTAGGTCATGGTCATCCGGTGCGGCCTCCCGGGTATCGACGCTGCGTCCGTTAGTACGCAGAAAAGCGCCCGTCGGATCAGCCGGTTGTCGATCGAGAAACGGCGCGCCGGGACCCGGCTGCAAGCGGCGGGGGTGGGTCCCCCGTACGGTTACGGAGTGACCGACGAAGCACCCCTGCTCCGTCGGGACACGCCGGAGCCCGAAAGGGACGGACGAACGCTCGCCGACTCGCCCGAACCGACGTCTGGCGGTCCCGACTCCGTACCGCTCACCGCTCCCCGCGACGGCACTCCGCGCCCGGTGGAGACCGCCGAGGAACTCGCCCAGGTCGTGGCCCGCATGGGCGCCGGCTCCGGACCGGTTGCCGTCGACGCCGAGCGCGCCTCCGGCTACCGCTACACCCAGCGCGCCTACCTGGTGCAGTTGCGCCGAGCCGGCGCCGGCACCGCCCTGATCGACCCGCTGCCCCTCGGCGATCTGAGCACCCTCGACGCCGCGCTGGCCGAGAGCGAGTGGGTACTGCACGCCGCCAGCCAAGACCTGGCCTGCCTGGCCGAGGTGGGCATGAAACCGCGGCGCCTGTTCGATACCGAGCTGGCCGCGCGGCTGGCCGGCTTCGAGCGGGTCGGCCTGGCCGCGCTCACCGAGCAGTTGCTGGGCTTCTCGCTCGAGAAACACCACTCGGCGGCGGACTGGTCGACCCGGCCGCTGCCCGACTCGTGGCTGACTTACGCCGCGCTCGACGTCGAGCTCCTCACCGACCTGCGTGATCTGCTGGCGGCCGAGCTCGAACGGCAGGGCAAGACGGAGTGGGCCGCCGAGGAGTTCGCCGCGCTGGTGGCGAGCGCCGACCGCGCGCCGCGGGTGCGTTCCGAGCCGTGGCGACGGACCTCCGGCATCCATCGGGTACGGGGAGCACGCGCCCAGTCCCGGGTCCGCGCTCTCTGGTACGCCCGGGACGGCGTGGCCGCGCGCCGCGACTCCGCGCCCGGCCGGGTGCTGCCCGACTCGGCGATCGTCGCGGCAGCCGAGGCGGACCCGAAGGACGAGCGCAGCCTGCTGGCGATCTCGGGCTTCGGTGGCCGCTCGGTGCGCCGCCTGGCCCGGGTGTGGCTCGACGCGCTCGACGAGGCCCGGGCGCTACCCGACGACGACCTGCCGGTGAACCAGCCGGTCGAGGGCCCGCCCCCGCCGCACCGCTGGGCCGAGCGCGACCCGGTGGCGGCGGCCCGGCTGACCCGTTGCCGGGCCGTCGTGGTGGCGACCGCCGAGGCCAACAACTTGCCTCCGGAAAACCTGGTCAGCCCCGATTATGTTCGTCGCCTGGCCTGGTCCCCGCCCGACGAGATCAGCCCTCGGACGGTCGGCGAGACGCTGCTCGGCTTCGGCGCCCGGAACTGGCAGGTCGGCCTGCTCGCCGACCAGCTCGCGGCCGCCCTGCCGGCCCCGGCCACCCCGGCTGACTGACCGACCCTTCACCCACCAGCAAGAACGTGGTTTTCTCGGAATTTGATCTTGCTGGGTCGGGGCTGTGAACTTTTCGCGGAGGCGCTGGCATTCTTTAGTTACTGGCGAGTAGCATTCCCTCATCCCTAGGAGGTCCTTGTGCCCCGTGAAGTACGTGAGGTCGTCTTCGTCGACGGCGTCCGCACCCCGTTCGGCAAGGCGGGCGGCATGTATGCCGAGACCCGCGCCGACGACCTGGTCATCCGGTGCATCCGTGAGCTGATGCGCCGCAATCCCCAGCTGCCGCCTGACCGGGTCGACGAGGTCGCCATCGCGGCCACCACCCAGATCGGCGATCAGGGCCTGACCATCGGCCGCACCGCCGCCCTGCTCTCCGGGCTGCCCAAGACCGTCCCGGGCTACGCGATCGACCGCATGTGCGCGGGCGCGATGACCGCGGTGACCAACGTCGCCGGCGGCATCGCGATGGGCGCCTACGACGTGGCGATCGCCGGCGGTGTCGAGCACATGGGGCGCCATCCGATGGGCGAGGGCGTCGACCCCAACCCGCGCATCCTGGCCGAGAAGCTGGTCGATCCGTCCGCGCTCGTGATGGGCTCCACGGCCGAGAACCTGCACGACCGCCTGCCCGGGATCACCAAGGAGCGTGCCGACCGCTACGGCCTGAACTCCCAGCTCAAGACGGCCAAGGCGTACGCGGACGGCAAGCTCCAGCCCGACCTGGTGCCGGTCGCCCTGCGCAGCGCCGAGCAGGGGTGGGGCCTCGCGACGGCCGACGAGGCGCCCCGCGAGACCTCGATGGAGAAGCTCGCCACCCTCAAGACCCCGTTCCGCCCGCACGGCCGGGTCACCGCCGGCAACGCGGCCGGTCTGAACGACGGCGCCACCGCCGCGCTGCTGGCCGACGAGGACACCGCGCGCGAGCTGGGCCTGCCGATCGCGATGCGGATGGTCTCCTACGGCTTCGTCGGCGTCGAGCCCGAGGTGATGGGCTACGGCCCGATCCCCTCGACCGAGAAGGCGCTGAAGAAGGCCGGCCTCACGATCGACG
>DASRYP010000579.1:0-7975 GCA_035687165.1 Actinoplanes sp.
GACCGATCCGGCGCCCGGGGACGTCACCCGGCTCGCGGCGCGGGTCCGTGCGCCCTCGCCCAAGCTGGACCTGGTCACGCTGACCGTCGACGGGATCCGGCACGTCGGCGCCGGGGAACGGGCCTGCGTCGACACCTGCACCTATCTGCGACCGGATGAGGGGCTGCTGGTCGGCTCGTGGGCCAAGGCGCTGATGCTCTGCGTCAGCGAGACGCACCCGCTGCCGTACATGCCGACCCGGCCGTTCCGGGTGAACGCCGGCGCGATCATGTCGTACACGCTCGTCGACGCCGAGCACACCCGTTACCTCAGCGAGCTGACCGCGGGCGACACCGTGCTCGCGGTCGGCGCCGACGGGCGGACCCGCCGGGTCACCGTGGGCCGGGTCAAGATCGAGACCCGGCCGTTGCTGGCGATCGACGCCACCGCGCCGGACGGCGAACCGGTCAACCTGATCGTGCAGGACGACTGGCACGTACGGGTCCTGGGGCCGGGCGCCGCGGTGCTGAACACGACGGAACTGCGCGCGGGCAGCGAGATCCTGGGTCACCTGCCGGGCCGGGAACGCCACGTCGGCTACCCGATCGACGAACTGTGCCACGAGCTGTGAACGTCTTCGACTTCCACGCGCGGCTCCGGCCCGGCGGCGAGGAACCGGCGCGACTGCTCGCGACGATGGACCGGGCCGGGATCGAGCAGGCCGCGGTCTGCGCCGGTGGGCTGATCCCGCTCGACCGGCTCGCCCAGCAGCTCGACGAGGGTGGGCGGGTCGAGGTCTCGGCCGACAACGAGGGTGTACGCCGAGCCTGCACGCGGTCCGGCGGGCGACTGCTGCCGTTCTTCTTCGCCGATCCGGTTCGCGACGTGGAGGCGTACCGGACGGCCTCGGGCGATTTTCGCGGCCTGGAGATCTCGCCGGCCGTGCACGGTGGACGGCTGGACGCGCCCGAGGTGGCCGAGCTCGCGGCGATCGCCTCGGCGGCCCGGCATCCGGTCTACGTCGTCACCGTCGCTCAGCACGGGGCACGGCCGGCTGATCTGGTGCGGCTGGCGGCGAGGTTTCCGCGGGTCACCTTCGTGTGGGGGCACTGCGGGCACACCGGGCTCGACGTCGCCGGGCTGCGCACGATCGCGCCGAGCCCGAACATCCTGGCCGAGATCTCGGGCTGCCTCACGGTCACCGCCCGGCTCGCGGTGTCGCGTCTCGGCGCCGCGCGGGTGCTGTTCGGCACCGAATATCCGCTGCAGCAGCCGGAGGTGGAGCTGTGCAAGGTCGACGCGCTCGGACTCGACCCGGCCGAACGACAGGCAGTGCTCGGCGCCAACGCGCGCCGGGTGCTGGGAGAGGCAGACCGATGAACCCCGATGATCAACTCACCCGCACCCTGGAACTCGCCGCCCGGTCGCCGTTCTACGCGAAGCGTGGTGTGCCCGCCGACCGGGCCGAACTGGCCTCCTATCCGCTCACCACCAAGCAGGACCTGCGCGACGCGTACCCGTTCGGGTTGCTCGCTGTCGACCGTGCCCGGCTGGCGACCTACCACGAGTCGAGCGGCAGCAGCGGCGTCCCGACCTCGTCGTACTACACGCCGGCCGACTGGGACGACCTGGTCGAGCGGTACGCCCGCAAGCACGTCGGCCTCCGCGACGACGACATGTTCCTGGTCCGCACCCCGTACGCCCTGATGATCACCGGCCATCTGGCGCACGCCGCCGCGCGCTCCCGGGGCGCGACCGTGGTGCCGGCCGACAACCGGTCGCTGGCCATGCCGTACGCGAAGGTCGTCCGGGTCCTGCACGACCTCGGTGTGACCCTGACCTGGTCGCTGGCGACCGACACGCTGCTCTGGGCGGCGGCGGCGCGGCTCGCCGGACGGCGTCCCGGACGCGACTTCCCGGCGCTGCGCGCGCTGTTCGTCGGCGGCGACCCGCTCGGCCCGGCGAAGAAGGCCCGGATCGCCGAGACCTGGAACGCCCCGGTGGTCGAGGAGTACGGCGCCACCGAGACCGGCAGCCTGGCCGGGGATTGCCCGTTCGGGCGGCTGCACCTGTGGGCCGACCGGGCGATCTTCGAGGTGCACGACCCGGTGACCGGGCGGATCACCCCGACCGGGCGCGGCAGCCTGGTCGTCACGCCGCTGTTCCGCGAGGCGATGCCGCTGCTGCGCTATGACCTCGAGGACGCCGTCGAGGTGTCCGAACCGGACTGCCCGTGCGGCTGGGAGTGGCCGGTGGTGCGGGTCCTCGGCCGGGCGGCGTGGACGGTGAACGGCCTCACCCAGGGCGACGTCGAGGATCTGGTCTTCGGGCTGCCGATCGAGTACGGCGTGTCGTTCTGGCGCGCTCGGTCCGGCGAGAACTCGCTGCTCGTGCAGATCGAGGTGGCCGCCTCGCACCGTGCCGCCGCGGCCCGGGAGCTGCGGGAAGCCATCGGACGGGCGTACGGGATCGAGGCCGTTGTCGAGCCGCTGGCACCGGGCGTCCTGGTGCCGGAACGGCTGCTCACGGCCGAGCCCGAGGTCGTGAAGCCGCGCGGGCTGTTCCGCGCGGACGAGGACTGGGACAAAGCCTTGGAGTACTACTGATGAGCACGAACGTGGTGGTGATCGTCGGAGCCGGGATCGGCGGGCTCGCGGCGGCGGCCGCGCTCGGCCGGCAGGGCGTCCGCTGCGTGGTCGTCGAGCGCGCCCGCACGCTGCCGGTCGCCGGTGGCGCGCTTCAGATCGCCCCGAACGGCTCCGCCGTCCTGCACCGGCTCGGCCTCGCCCCCTTGCTGGCCGGGGCCGCCCGGCCCGCCCGCCGGGACTTGCGCCGGTGGCGGGACGACGCGCAGCTCGGCTCGGTCGAGCTGGGCGCGGCAGCCTCGGAGAGGTACGGCAGCCCCTACTACACGCTGCGCCGGGCCACGCTCTGCCGGATGCTGCTGGACGCGGCCGCCCGGCACGCCGACGTCCGGTTCGGGGTGTCGTGCGCCGGCGTCCTCAACCGCGGCGACCGCGCGGTCGTCCTGCTGGCCGACGGCACCCGGCTCCCGGCCGACGCGGTGCTCGGGGCCGACGGGCTGCGCTCGGTCGTACGCCAGTCGCTCGTGACCGACCGTCCCCGCTACAGCGGCTTCGCCGTCTATCGCGCGACCGTCCCCCGGGAGTCCGGCGATCGGATCGTCGTGCGGCTCGGCCCGGGACGGCACTGCGTCAGCTACCCCCTCGACGGCGGACGCAGCACCAACGTGGTCGCCGTCGTGCGCGCGGCGATGCCTCCGGCGGCCGCCCGCGACGTCCCGGCCCGCGAGGTACTCGCCGCGTTCGCCGGCTGGAGCCCGGCCATGCGTGACCTGCTCGCCGCGGCGGGCCGGTTCGACCGGCACGGACTCTTCGACCGGGCACGCCCGGCGTGGGGACGAGGACGGGTCGTCCTGCTCGGTGACGCAGCCCATCCGATGCTGCCGTTCCTGGCGCAGGGTGCGGGCCAGGCGCTGGAGGACGCCGCCACCCTGGCGGTCACCGGGTTCGAGGGCTACCGGGCGGCCCGCTCGGCCCGGGTCGCCCGGCTGTCCGCGGCGGTCCTGACCGGGGCACGCGACAACCACCTCGACGACGGCCCCGCACAACGCGCCCGCGACGCCCGCCTGGCCACGGCCGACCTGAGCGGCCACGACTGGCTCTACGGCCCACCGATCGGGGCGCGAGCATGATCGCCCTGGTCACCGGGGCCGGGCAGGGCATCGGGGCCGCCGTGGTGGACGCGCTCGACATCGAGCCCTTCCTGATCGCCGACGTGATGGCCGACTTCAGCCTCGACGACCACCGGTTCGCGCTCGACTACGCCGCCCGGCGCTGCGCGGTCACGATGACGGCGGCGCGGCTTCGGGACCACCTGCGGCCGCCCGCCGATGCAGCAGTGCGGCCAGCTCCACCCGGGACGCGATGCCGAACTTCTGGAAAATGTGCCGGAGGTGGAAGTTGACCGTGTGCGGGCTGATCCCGGCCCGGCCGGCGATCTGCCGGTTGGTCAGCGCCTGGCCGACCAACTCGGCGATCTCGCTCTCCCGCGCGCTGAGCAGGTCCCAGTCGACCTGCTTGCGCACCCGGGGCGCCACCGGGGCGGGCAGCACGCGCGGCAGGGTCGCCTCGACCGCGGCCCGCACCAGCTCGTGCCGGAAGACGAGCAGGTCCCCGACCGGGGCGAGCAGGCCCGACTCGACCGCCTCGTCGAGCGCGGACCGCGGGGTCGCGCCGATCAGCCGCGACAGGCGGGGCAGCGGAACCGACACCCCGATGGTCGCGGCGGCCCGCACCAGATGCCGGGCCGGGACGGACATCGCCGCCAACCGCCTCCGCAGGTACGTCTCCATCCGCTGGGGCAACCGGCTCACCGGCAGAACCGCCCGGCCGTTCTCGATCCGCACCAGCCGCTCCTCGTCCAGCCCGGCCAGCAACTCGCGCAGCGCCGCCGGCCGGCCCGCCGCCACCCGGCACAGGTTCATCAGCGCCGGATCGGGCCGGGCGCCGAACATCCGCGCGACGAACTCGGCCTGCGCGGCGACCGGCAGCGGCGTGACCCGCACCCGGTGCACCTCGGCCGGCCGCAGCGCACCGCCCGCCGGCCCGGTGATCGCCACCAGCACCGGTGCGGTCTCGGCCAGCAGATCCAGCACGGTCCAGGAGCGCGGATCGATCCGGCCCGGATCGTCGCCCACGAACAGCAGCACACCCGGGTTCTCCCCGACGGTGCGCAGGAGCTGCCGGGAGCCGCCCGCCCCGGCCCACTCCGGCTCCGCGAACACGGTGACCCCGCGCCGCCGGGCCAGCCGGGCGGTCTCGTCGAGCAGCCGGGTGCGGCCGCTGCCGGACGGTCCGTCCAGCACCAGGACGGTCAACCGCCCCGCTCGCACCTCGTTCAGCAGCCGGGTGATCTGCCGCAACTCGTCCTCGCGCCCGATGAGTTCGTACCCCGCGACCCGTGAATACACGATCGCCCCTCCCTGATCAACCGTCGTAGGCACGATGGTGGTGGGGTGCGGGCGCCGAGACCGGCTACTGATAGGGGATTGGACGCGGTGGCGGCTACCCGACTCGGCGGTTACAGCTCGGCCGTCACGCGCAGTTTCGCCGGATCAGTGATCACGAGACGCCGGTAACCGGTGGTGATCAGGCCGCCGTCACGCAGCGCGTGCAGGGCTTTCTGCACAGTGGCCTGTGCGATCGCGATCATGGCGGCCAGGTCGGGCTGGCTCAGCGGCACCCGCAGCTCGATGCTCCCGTCCGGCCGCGGGCTCCCGCAGACCTCGGCCATCTCGGCCAGCAGCCGGGCCAGCCGGATGTGGGCCGGGTAGGCCGCGAAGTCGGTCCGCCGCCGGTTGGCCCATCGCAGCTGCCGCGCGACCGCCGCGGTGATCAGCGCCGACGCGTCCGGCCGCTGCCGCAGGAACGCCTCGAACTCTCCGCGCCGCACCTGCCCGACTGTGAGCGGCCCGCAAGCACTGACCGTGGCGTTGCGCGGTTCCCCGGTGAGCGCGCCGATCTCGCCCACCACTTCCCCCGGCAGCCGGATCCCGAGCAGCGTCTCGATCCCCTCGACCGCCGTGGTGGCCTTGACGAACCCGTTGATCAGCAGAAACACGTGCGAGTCGACCGCGCCCTCCCGCAGGATCGTCCGCCCGGCCGGCACCCTGCGCCGCACACTGCCGGCCACCAGCGACCGGGCGACCTCAAGGGGCAGAGTGCCGAGGAAGGTACCCGCCGCCCACGCGCCCGCACCGGCCACGCGAACCCCCAAAGTTTCGTAGCGTGCCTACTCAACCACGACGAGTGACCGCGAAGCAACGGTCCATTCAAGATCTCCACCGCCCCGTACGCCTCCCACCCGCACGGACGTACGTGCGCCCGACCCGCGTGGGCCCTTCGGGGGAGGCGTCGCGCGGCACAACTCGTACGTCCGCGGTGGTGTCTTCCGCTATGACTGTTTGGCGGCTGGGGGAGCAGTGCTGTCGCGCGGGATCAGGGTGGTCGGGACGAGAACCGTGCCGGGTTCGAGAGTGTGGCGCCGCATCTGGTCGAGCAGGCCCTGCACGCAGCGGCGCCCGACCTCGGTCCAGTCCTGCCGGACCGTGGTGAGCGGCGGCATGAACGAGCCCGAGTCGGGGATGTCGTCGAAGCCGACCACGCTGACGTCCCCGGGTACGCGGCGGCCCCGTTCGTGCAGGGCGCGCAGGACGCCGAGGGCCATCTGGTCGTTCGCCACGAAGATCGCGGTGCAGTCGGGGTGGTCGGCCAGGCGCAGGCCGGCGCGGTAGCCGGACTGGGCCGACCAGTCGCCGTGCTCGCAGGGTGGGGCGGTGCGGCCGGCTTCCTCGAGCACGGTGCGCCAGGCCTGGGCGCGGCGGTCGCTGGCGAACGAGTCGTCAGGGCCGGTGACGTGCCAGACCGTCTCGTGGCCGAGGTCGAGCAGGTGGCGGACGGCCTGGCGGGCGCCGTCGGCCTGGTCGGCGTCGACGACGGGGTAGCGGTCGCCGGCGTCGGAGTCGACGACGACCACGGGCACGCCGGGGGGCAGGGTGAGGTCGGCCGCGTCCAGCAGGTGCACTTCCATGATCACGATGATGCCGTCGACGGCCAGCTCGCCGAGCCGGGTGAAAGCGCCCAGGACGCCGTCCTGGGTCGGCACCGCGACGGGGATCAGGGTGATCGCGTAGCCCTCCTGGGCGGCGTGCGCGGCGATCGCTTCGACGGTCCGGCTGTTGCCCGTCGTCGACAAGGTGAACAAAATGACCCCTATCGTGCGGAACTCCCCGCGCTTGAGGGCCCGCGCCGCACTGTTCGGCCGATAGCCGAGCTGTTGCATCGCGTTGACGACCTCGCGCCGTGTGGAGTCGAGCACAGCGGGGTGCCCGGTCGACACGCGGCTGACGGTCTGGGACGACACTCCTGCTAGACGCGCCACGTCGGCCATCGAGACGCCGCGGCGCCGGTTGCTTGACGATCCCTGCACGCGGTGAAACTATCACCCCGATGTTTACGCAAACATCACACCGGTGAACCAGACGAAACATTGTCGAACGCATCCTGACGCGAGCAATGTTTACCCGAACACACCGCGTGCTCCAGGCAAGACAGGATGAGGGCAGATGGCAGTACCACAACTCGCGGCTCCGCCCGCCGCGCCGCCCCAGGGCGTGCGCCGCCGGCGCCGCTCGTTAGGGGGCTGGCAGTTCGTCGGCCCGTTCATGGTCGTGTTCGCGCTGGTCTTCCTGGCCCCGATCGGGTACTCGATCTATCTGAGCCTGTACCGCAACCGGCTCATCGGCGGCAACGCGTTCGTCGGCCTGGACAACTACACCCAGGCCCTGCAGGACGCCCAGTTCTGGTCGGCGGTCGGCCGGGTCGGGCTCTTCCTGGTCGTCCAGGTGCCGATCATGCTGTTCCTGGCCCTGCTGGTGGCGCTCGCGCTGGACAGTGGACGGCTCTACGGCAAGAGCTTCTTCCGGGTCTCGATCTTCCTGCCGTACGCGGTTCCGACCGTGGTCGCCGCGCTGATGTGGGGCTTCATCTACGGCTCGCAGTTCGGCCTGGTCGGCAACATCAACGACGCCCTGGGTGTCGCGCTGCCCGACCCGTTGCAGCCGAGCCTGATCCTCGCGTCGATCGGCAACATCACGACCTGGGAGTTCGTCGGCTACAACATGCTGATCTTCTATTCGGCGCTGCAGGTCGTGCCGAAGTCACTCTACGAGTCGGCGGCGATCGACGGCGCCGGGCAGCTCCGGATCATCCGGTCGATCAAGATCCCGGCGATCCGCGGCGCGCTCGTCATCGCCACGATCTTCTCGATCATCGGCAGCTTCCAGCTCTTCAACGAGCCCGCCATCCTGCGGAACCTGGCGCCGAACGCGATCACCACGTATTTCACGCCGAACTTCTACGCCTACTCCCTGACCTTCTCGGGCCAGCAGTTCAACTATTCCGCGGCCGTCGCA
>DASRYP010000580.1:0-2593 GCA_035687165.1 Actinoplanes sp.
CCCTGCCCGGGCTGGATTTCGCCGTGGTGGCGAAGGCCCTGGAGTGCGGTTACCGCTGCCATCGGAACCGCAGCCGCCTCCTCAAAGGACAGGTTTGCTGGCTTCAAGGCCATAACCTCAAGTGGCACCGAAACGTATTCTGCGAAGCCGCCGTAGCCGTGGTCTAAGAGATTGGCATAGACCTCGTCGCCGGGCTTGTACCGAGTGACGCCGCTGCCCACCGCCTCGACTCGCCCGGCAATGTCGCCGCCGAGGATCCTATGTTTTGGCCGCAGCAACCCAAGGCTGGCGCGCGAAAAGAAAGGCGTGGCACGCATGCAACGCCAGTCCGCCGGATTGACCGATACTGCCAGCACCCTCACCAGCGCTTCATCGGCGGCCGGGGCGGGCTCCTCCACCTCCGCCATCTGAAGAACCTCAGGCGGCCCGTACTTCTCCATTATGAATGCCTTCATCGCTGGCGCTCCCAGTTTCCGTTCGTCTCGTCCACTCTGACACCAACGTCGTGACGGGTGCATGCGGTTGATCGGGCGCAATGTCGAAGGTGGAGCGGGGCCTCGAACCTACGCAGTAACCCTGCCCCTCCTCATGACTGGACTGCTGTCCGGTGGAACGCCATAGCTACTCCATGGGAGTAGGCAAGACGCATTGCACGGACCGCCGAGCGATGCGGGCGCCAATGAACACCACTGACAGCCGTACCGCTAGCCGGTCAGGTGAGAACAACGTCGTGTTTGGATAGTCCTCTCATTCTGCGCATCTATATCAGATTAGAACACGTTTACAATTCCGGCATAACTGAACACATCGGGAAACGACGTGCTGCCAGGTCCGGCAGACGCCCGGCGTTGCTCAGTGAACCGGCTGGGACTCATCGACCGTCCGCTGCACGCCCGGGTCTCCGACGTCGGCGAAGTAGTCCGACTGGACGGTAACATCGGTGCCGTTGCCCACCTTGAGTGCTTGCAGCACTAGCGTCAGCAGCACCGCAACGACAATGTTGACCGCCAGCGCAGTCAGCGCGATGTAGCCCGAACGGCCGAGCAGCGGAACGACCGACAGCGAGTTGGCGAACGGCCGCGTGCTGCAGAGCGTGCAGTAGCCGTACGCGACAATCGTGCCAAACGCCATGCCAACCGCCCAGCCGGCGAGGAGCGCCCAGCGGTGGAACCACCGGGTGAACAGCCCGAACACAATTGCGGGCAGGGTCTGGAGGATCCACACGCCGCCGAGCAGCTGGAAGTTGAGGGCGTTCTGCCGGTCGAGGAAGAAGACGAACAGCAGAGCCCCGAACTTCGTGATCAGCGAGGCGATCTTGGAGACCTTCGCTTCCTGGGCGTCGGTCGCCGCGGGCCTCAGGTAGGCCTTGTAGATGTTGCGCGTGAACAGATTGGCCGCGGCGATGGACATGATCGCGGCGGGGACCAGCGCCCCGATGGCGATGGCGGCGAAGGCGACGCCGGTGAACCAGCTCGGGAAGAAGTCCTCGAAGAGCTGGGGAATCACCAACTGAGGATTGACCTTGCCGTCCAGCCCGATCGGCCGCGTGCCCGCCTTGATGGCGACGTAGCCGAGCAAGGCGAGCAGCCCCAGCAGCAGGGAGTAGGCCGGCAGGATCGCTGCATTTCGACGTCCGGTGCTGCGGTCCTTCGAGCTCAAGGTGGCCGTGACACAGTGCGGGTACATGAACAGGGCCAGCGCGGACCCCAGGGCGAGCGAGGCGTACGCCCAGTAGGTGAGCTCGGTGGGGATGAAGATGCCGGTCGGCGTCCCCGCGGGGGTCTTCGTCGCCATCTTGGCTTGCGCGGCGTCGAAGATGCCGAGCCAGCCGCCGAGCTTGAGCGGGAAGTAGATCACCGCCACGGCGATCACGAGGTAGATCAGCGTGTCCTTGACGAACGCGATTATCGCCGGCGCGCGCAGGCCGGAGGAGTAGGTGTACGCCGCCAGCACGGCGAAGGCGATCAGCAGCGGGAGGTCGCGGGCCAGCGGACTGCTGCCCCCGATGCCGAGGACCTCGAGCACTGCCTGGATGCCGACGAGTTGTAGGGCGATGTAGGGCATCGTCGCGAGGATGCCCGTCAGCGCGACCGCGAGGCTGAGGCTCCGGGTGCCGTAGCGGCCCTGCACGATGTCGGCGGTCGTGACGTAGCCGTGCCGGTGGGCGACCGACCACATCCGGCCCAGGAAGAAGAAGATGATCGGATACAGCACGACCGTGTACGGCACGGCGAAGAACCCGGAGACCGCGCCCGTGGCCCACATCGCCGCGGGCACGGCGATGAACGTGTAGGCGGTGTACAGATCGCCACCGAGCAGGAACCAGGTGGTCACCGTGCCGAAGCTCTTGCCGCCCAGGCCCCACTCGTGCAGCGAGTCGAGGTCCTTCGGCCGGCGCCAGCGGGCCGCCATGAACCCCATCACCGTGACCAGGGCGAACAGCAGGATCAAGACGATCAGGGCGACCCAGTTGATCCCGGTCACTGCGCCGACTCCTGCTCGCCGCGCGGATGGGAGCGCGCGTAGGCGTCACGCTCCCGCTTGAGCAGCAGGAAGCTGAGCGCACACAGCCCGGCCGCGAGGAAGACCCAGG
>DASRYP010000581.1:0-5538 GCA_035687165.1 Actinoplanes sp.
ACGAGGAGAACGACGCGTACAGCGAGATCTCGGGCACCTCGATGGCCACGCCGCACGTAGCCGGTGCCGTCGCGCTGCTCGCCCAGAAGCACCCGGACTGGCGCGCGACCAAGCTCAAGGCGACGATGACGGCCTCGGCCGCACCGAGCGACGACCTCGGACCGTACGCGCAGGGCGCCGGACTGACCGACGTGGCCCGCGCCATCGGCCAGCAGGTGACGGCCGACCCGGGCAGCGTCGGCGTCGAGCGCACCACCGCGGCGCAGAGCAAGACCATCACGTACGCCAATGGTGGCTCCTCCGCCGTCACGCTGGACCTGGCGCTGACCTCGGACGCGCCGGCCGGCCTGTTCACGCTGAGCGCCTCGAAGGTCACCGTGCCCGCGAACGGGACGGCGGCCGTGACGCTGGCCGTGCAGCCCGGCACGAGCCTGGCCGAGCAGCCCTTCGGCGGCGAGCTCGTCGCCACCGCGGGCACCGCCCGGGTGGTGACGCCGATCGCGATGGACATTGCCCGGTACACCCTGACCGTGCAGACGCCGGGCACGACCGGCACCGACCACACGTGGGTCACGCTGCTCACCGACCTCGACCGCGAGACCGAGACGGCGTTTGCGCACAGCGGCGCGACCGGCCAGGTGCGGGTCCGGCCCGGCCACTACGTCGCGCAGTCGTACCTGCTCTCCGGCGACGAGAACGCCCCGGAGATCACCTCGATCGCCGACCCCGCCCTGACGATCAGCGGCAACAAGACGGTCACGTTCGACACTCGCGCCGCCAAGCCGGTGTCGATCGCGCTGACCGACAAGAAGGCGGTGCCGGCCTATAACGAGGCGGGCTGGACGATCCGCACGAAGAAGCCGGAGATCTGGGGCAGCAACGACCCGTTCGGCGTCCTCATGAACGTGGACTTCGCCCATCTGCGCACCGGCCCCGCGGTCGGCAGCGGCAAGGCGCCCGGGTACGCCTCGTACGTGACCGGCTCGTCGGCTCAGCCCGTCAACGGCTGGATCGACAACAGCCCGGCGGTCTACCGGTTCTACTTCTACGAGCGTGGCCGCATGATGGCCGGCAAGAAGGCGATCCTCGGCCCGAACGACTTCGCCAAGGTCACGTCGAAGGTCGGCGCGGACGTGCCGGACGCCCAGGTGTCCCGGTTCGCCGTGGCCCGTGCCCCTGGCAACTCGCCGGTCACGCGTAACCCGGCCGACCGGCAGACACCGCTGAGCTACGGCTACGACGTGCCCCGCACGATCGTGGAGTACTTCAACCAGGACCAGCAGACGGAGTGGCTGACCACGAGCTCGCAGCGGGGTTACACCTACTACCAGTCGGACTGGAGGTCGTTCAAGGCCGGCCGCTCATACACCGAGAAGTGGGCCAACGGCGTCATCGGCCCGGTCTTCCCGGAGCCGGACTTCAGGCAGCAGTTCGCGGCCCGCTACTTCGGCGACACGATGGGCGGACCGGCGCCGCTGCACGGTGACGGCAGCGGCCATGAGGGCCACCGGACCTACGGCGGCAGCAGCGTCGACGTCTGGATCTACCGCAACGGCAAGGAGATCGCGCACAGCACGGGCACCCCGCAGGCATCCCAGGTCCCGGCCGAGGCGGGCGACTACCGGATGAAGGCGACCTACCGCAGCGACCCGGTCTTCACCCTGTCGACGGTGGTCGACGCGGAGTGGACGTTCCGCTCCGGGCATGTCGCCGACAGCCAGGCGGTCAACCTGCCGATGACGGCGATCCGCTTCAACCCGGATCTCGACATCTTCGGGTATGCACCGGCCGGCCGGCTGTTCACCCTGCCGATCTCGCTGGACCGGCAGGTGGGCGCGGCGAAGGCGGCCACGCGCAGCCTGACCGTCGACGTGTCCTTCGACGACGGCAAGACCTGGCATCGCGCGCCGGCTCTGCGCCGGGGCGAGAAGGCCACGGCGGTCGTCCTGCACCCGCGCGGCTCGGGCTTCGTGTCCCTGCGCGCGGCGGCCACGGACAGCGCCGGCAACACCGTGCGGGAGACGATCACCCGCGCTTACCGCTTCAAGTAGAACGCTGAAAAGCCGGCGGCACCGTGGTTTCCCGGTGCCGCCGGCTTTCAGTTGATCACCCAGGCAGCCGCGTCCGCGTCCAGCTTCAGAACGCCGTCCGCCGGGCCGTCCGCGTTCGGCGACGAGGCCAGCAGCACGCGGCCGGCCGGGACGGCGACCGGGGAGGTGCCCATGTTGATCCAGCAGGTGATCGGGGACGAGTCGCCGTGCCGGGCGACCAGGTCGACGCGGATCACGTCGCCGGCGCGGGAGACCGTGGCCCGGCCCGAGCCGAGAGCGGGGTGCAGCGCGCGCAACATGATCGCGTGCTGGTAGAGCGTCAGCGTCGAGTCGGCGTCGCCCAGCTGGCGGTCGACGGCCAGGGCCGGCCAGTCGGCGGGGATCGGCAGCCACGGGTCGGCGCTGCCGGCGGGGGAGAAGCCGGTCGACGGCTTCGCGGACTCCCACGGCATGGGGATGCGGCAACCGTCGCGGCCCAAGCGCCGGCCGCCGGAACGGAAGTAGATCGGGTCGCGGCGGGCGTCGTCCGGGACCGAGGCCTCGGGCAGGCCGAGCTCCTCGCCCGCGTACAGGTAGGCCGAGCCGGGCAGCGCCAGCATCAGCAGCGCCGCGGCGCGGGCGCGGGCCGGACTGCCGTACCGGGTGACCTGACGGGCTTTGTCGTGGTTGCCGAGCACCCACGGGGCGGACGCGCCGACGGCGTCGAAGGCGGTCAGGGCCTCGGTGATCGTGTCGGCGAAGGCAGCCGCGTCCCAGCCGCTCTTGAGCAGGCGGAACTGGAAGGCGTGGTGCAGCTCGTCGGGGCGGGCGTAGGCGCCCACCTCGTCCAGATCGGCCAGCGACACCTCGCCGACCAGTATCTTTCCATCCTCGTACGAGTCACAGACCGCCCGCCACCGACGCCAGACCGCGTGCACCTGAGGCTGGTTGGTGGTCATCGCCTGCTCGGGGCCGTGCCCGAACAGCGACGGCGAGTAGATGCCCGGATTGTCGCGGTAGGCCGGGTCCTTGAAGAGGCCGTACGCCACGTCGACACGGAACCCGTCGATACCCAGGTCGAACCAGAACCGCAACACGTCGTCGAAGTGCTCCTGGACCTCCGGGTTGTCCCAGTTCAGGTCCGGCTGTTGCGGCGTGAACAGGTGCAGGTACCAGCGACCGTCCGGCGTACGCGACCAGGCCGGCCCGCCGAACATGCTCTGCCAGTTGTTCGGCGGCTCCTCGCTCGCCGGCCGGAAGTGGTAGCGCGCCGCCTCGGGCGACGTCGGGTCCGCCACCGCGCGACGGAACCACGCGTGCTGGTCGCTGGTGTGGTTCGGCACGATGTCCAACAGGAGACGAAGGCTCAGCTCATGGGCGTCCCCGACGAGCGCGCGCACGTCCTCGACCGTCCCGTAGGAAGGGTCCACCTCGAGGAAATCGACCACGTCGTAGCCGCCGTCGGCGCCGCCCGACACGTAGTGCGGGGTCACCCAGACCGCGTCCACACCCAGCTCGGCCAGGTAGGGCAGACGCGACCGCAGCCCGGCGAAGTCACCGACGCCGTCGCCGTTGCCGTCCGCGAACGAGCGCAGATACACCTGGTAGACGACGGCGTCGCGCCACCACGGGTCGCCCGGCACACGCTCGTACACCCAGATGTCTTCGATCGGCTCAGCTGGCATGCCGCACCGATCGGCGGCCCGGAGGCTGGACCGCACGGACGCAACGAACGGCAACCAGTGAGCGCCCGTGTCACTCTGGTAGGAGCCCACCCCTGGAGGCAGACATGTCCGACGCCGGATTCTCGCGACCCCAAGGCGAGACTTTCGAGTACGCGGGGGCGACCGTCGAACTGGTCGACGCGGCCACCGTGCTGGCCGCGGCCCGGGTGAATCCCGTCGAGCTGCTGCGCCGGGCGCCGTGGCCGACCCCCGTGACCAGGGTCGACCTGACCGTGTCGAGCGCCGACCGGAAGACCGGGGCGGTGCACACCTTCGCCGCGGCGATCAGCACCGCCGAGGAGCCGCTCTCCAAGGAGCGCATCCGCAAGCTCGTGCTCGGCAACGACCCCATCGGAGTGCTGCTGGCCAAGCGCATCGAGGCGGGCGACCCGATCACCACCCGCATCGTCGACGGGGTCGGCGCCGCGGCTGCGGCGGCGTACAAGAAACTCGGTCTCGACCGTCCGTCACCACCAGTCACGAACCGCGAGCCGGGGACGCTGGCCGACGCGGTGGTCGGGTTGCAGGCCGAAATGACGTACGACGAGACCGGTACGGTCGTGCGACTGCACGCCGAAGTGCCGCGTGACGAGGTGACCCCGGCCCACCTGCAGGCCTTCGTCGGGTTGACGATGCAGGCGGTGATCGAGCTGGCCGGGCCCGAGTCGCTGACCGGCAAGCGGTACGTGGTGAGCCGCGAAACCCTGTCGAAGGTGCCGGCGACGACACAGACAGTGACGTTGGACATGGTGGGCGGCCTCGCCGAGGTGGTCGGGGAACTGCGTGAGATCGCCGTGTCGTTCCGGCACCCCGAGGCGATGGCCAGATGGGGAGCGCGCAGGCCGCAGGGCATCCTGATGTACGGGCCGCCGGGAACGGGCAAGACGATGCTGTCCAGGGCGCTGGCGAACGAGATCGGAGCCGACTTCCGCGAGATCCGGACGCCGGAGATCCTGGACAAGTGGCTCGGCGGCTCGGAACGCAACATCAAACAGATCTTCCGGGACGCGCGCCGGTACCGGGTGCCGACGCTGATGCTGTTCGACGAGTTCGACTCGATCATCAGCTATGCGGGCTCGGGCGGCGATGCGGCCAGCCAGGCGATCAACGCCGTCGCGGGCATCTTCAAGCAGGAGATGAACGACCTGATCGAGGCCAACCCGAACGTGATCGTGGTGGCCACGACGAACTTCCCGCACCGCGTGGACGACTCGCTGATCCGGTCGGGCCGCTTCGACGTGAAGATCAGCGTCCCCAAGCCGGACGACGCGTCCCGGACGGAGATCTTCCGCAAGATGGTCCAGGGCCTGATCGCCGCGCACGAGGCGCCGGGCTTCCGGATGTTCGCCGACGATCTCGATCTGGCGGCCCTGGCGACGGCCAGTCACGGCCTGACCGGTGCCGACATCAAGGAGATCCTGCGCCGCGTGCAACTGGCCAAGGCCATGCAGGACGCCCGCAACGGCGGCCACGTCGACCCGATCACCACCGACGAGCTGATGGCCAGCGTCCGAGAGCTGCTCGGCCCGCGATAGCCGGCTGAACCCCCTCGCGCCGGGGTCAGGGGCGGTCAGAGACAAGTTCCCGGTGTTGCGTGCTGCGCCAGGGGAGCAGGGCTGAGCTGGCCAGGACGCCCACGCCGCAGACGAGCAGGGCGGGGCGCAGGTCGGTGACGGTGGCCAGGAGGCCGTACGACACCCAGGACCCCGGTGGGGAGGAAGGCGAGCACCCACAGCCACAGTGCCCGCACAGCCGGCGCAGGCCACGGTGGGCGATGAGGTGGC